>CAYPTK010000211.1:0-4611 GCA_964413555.1 uncultured Bacteroidales bacterium
ATAAAACAGAACATTGAATTACAGGAAGTCCCGTTGGTTCAATTCCTTTGGCAGGGCGGTGAACCTACAATGTTGCCAATGGATTATTACAAAAAAGCACTTGAATTCCAGGAAAAATATGCCGGGAAAAAAAGAATAGAAAATATATTTCAGACCAATGGAACTTTATTGGATGATGAATGGTGCCGGTTTTTTAAACGGAATAACTTTTTGATTGGTATTTCTATTGACGGGCCTAAAGAGCTGCATGACAGATACAGGGTAGATAGAAATGGAAATCCAACCTGGGATAAGGTCATGCATAGTATTCAAAAACTCAAGGATTTTGGAGTGGAATTTAATACACTGTCTGTTATCAATGATGTTAATTCTAAGCATCCGCTGGAGGTGTATCAATTTTTAAAAGAGATTGGCAGCCAGTATATGCAATTTATACCGATTGTAGAACAAATTGCTGATGATGTACCGGAGCATGAATTGTCATTGGTTTTTCCCGAATACCGTGGTGATGCACATTTATCGCCATGGTCAGTCGAACCCCGTGCATTTGGCAACTTTTTAATACAAATTTTTGATGAATGGGTCAGGAAAGATGTAGCATCTTATTATGTTCAGCAATTTGACGCGGCACTTGCCAACTGGATTGGAGAAATGCCCGGTTTGTGCGTGTACTCGAAAACATGTGGAGAGGCCCCCTGTCTGGAGCATAATGGTGATTTGTATGCTTGCGATCATTTTGTATACCCGGAATATTATCTCGGGAATATTATGGAAAAAAATGTTAAAGAGCTTGCCAAATCTGATACCATGATCGATTTTGGACAACAAAAAGAGAAAAGCCTTCCCTTGCAATGCATTGAATGTAAATACCGGTTTGCTTGTAATGGCGGGTGTCCCAAGAACAGGATAAACGCGACAAATGATGGTGAAAAGGGACTGAATTACCTGTGTGAAGGGTATTATAATTTTTTTAAACATGTCCATCCTTACATGCAATATATGGCAGACCAGCTTGCAAAAAGAAAACCTCCCGCCAATGTAATGGACTGGGTTAAAAAGATGGACTTTAAAAAATCAATCAGGGCATCGGGTCAAAAAGCCGTTGAACATGATACATCAAACCAGCCAACACCTCAAAAGAAAACAATACAAAAAGTTGGCAGAAATGCCCCCTGCCCGTGCGGAAGTGGCAAAAAATCTAAAAACTGTTGCTACAGGAAACGCTGAGACGAGAAAAAAGTAGCTTGCCCCTGTATTTTATAATTATTATCTTTCTTTAAGAAATAATTGTATATATTTGGTAAATTACTCTTTTTTACTATATTTGTGTATTACATCCATATTTTTTGGAATGTAACAATAATAATAACACATTTATTTATTAATATTAAATAATATTCAAAATGAAAAAAATATTATTGGTTATTTTATTGGTTCCTTTGCTGTTCTCTAATGTAAAAGCACAGTATGGGACGGGCTTTACACCCCAGTATATTCATTCTATCAATGCAACTCTCATGATGTCAAATTATGATAAAAATACCATCATGGCGCCGGGATTAACATACCGTGCCAGGTTAAATCTTATGAAGTTTTCTTTCAGGACAACCTTGTCAATTGAAGTACCACTTAGTATTGGTTATACTCTTGATCCATTGCCAGGTGATGATCAAATTGCTTATGAAATCCCCATTTCAGTAAATTTTAATGTTGGCTATGGTTCTGCATTAGTCACGCGAAAAACATTTGGAGGATATCTTGGAATTGGATATGCATTCAATTCAATTTCAAATCAGGGATTTAATATTGTAACTAATAAAGCCACCGTGTTTGATGCAACCCAGGGATTAATGTTCCAGGCTGGTGTGAGAGCCTTAATGTTTGGAAATTATGGATTTACCGCCGGGGGATATACAATTATCGGAAGTGAAGATAATTTTGTATTTGGTGTCCGAGCAGGAGTTATCTTTAATTTATTACAATAACCTGTCACGGAAAATATATTGCAAAGCAATCATGAAACCAGGCCATGGACAAATTGCTTAACATGACGGGATAATTTTGACTGAAGACAGGGAGCAGTTACCTGATACCTGTCTTCCTTGCAAACACGCGGGTATATTTCCATCTTGCCCGCCTGCTTTAATAAGTTTTTAAAGTTGATCATTACATTCGTAAACCGCTCGTTTTTGTACTTCATACGTTTGATTTTCGGATCGCTTGACCTTAACCCCCGGTTTTATTGACTGAATTTAAATAATTAACATGGCAAATTCAAAAAAAACTTCTTCTACATACATCGGTATGAATAAATTTTGGCTTGGTTGTGTTATTATTGTTTTATTGGTTTTAGCACCCAAAATACATCTGTTGATTTTTGGACATCAGGCAAAAGGGAAAGTGGTTGATTTTCACGTTGAAAGTACTTTTTTTGATCAGCATCCTGTCCCTGTTATTCAATTTAAAACTCCTGAAGAAAAAATTCAGTTCAATGTTAAATCAGGTATTGATTACCAATTAAATGAATCTTTAGATATTATATATTACCCTAAAAATCCACGAGGCGCAAAAGTATATTCTTTCCCGGGGGTGTTTTTGGATGCCGTGATCGGCATACCAATATACCTGGTTATCTGGTATTTCATGTTTACCAGTCTTCCGTTTTTATTTGTTAACAAGAAAGAAAATGCAGATGAACACTATTCTGAAAAACAGGTACAACATTACAAACGAATGATAAAGTTTTTACCCGGTTCACGCCCGAAAAATACATATTCAGGGTTAAACCCCGCGCAAAAAAAAGTTTTCAAAATCATTTGGATTATTGTAATTGTCGTGATGCTGACAGGATTGTTTTTTACTATTAGAAATATTGGTACATGGGAGGTCAGCAGGGAAGTCTTTAGTATCACCCTCGTGTTATTTGGAGGTATCGTGTATTTCGCTGTTATGGAATTGATGAAAATTTAACAGGTTTTCAAATTGGAAATCTGTTATTTTCCTATTATTTTTGATATTGGATTTAAAACAATTTTTAAATGATGCATTTTTTTCGGTTAAAAAATACACGTGTCATTATCTCGCTTCTGTTTCTACTCTCGATTACTTTTTTGTTTGTAGATATCTGGCATGTCGTTCCAGCGACATGGAGCAATAGCATCCTTTTTTTACAATTTGTTCCCTCGATGCTGAAATTTTTTGAAGTATTGGGATGGATGGGCGTTGGCTTTTTGATTATAACCATTATAACATTGTTGTTTGGAAGAATTTATTGTTCAACTGTTTGTCCATTGGGTGTTTTCCAGGACGTGATTCATTTTATAAAAAAGAGAATGCAAAAACGCTATACAACGCGTTTTAGAAAACCACGAAATATACTGCGTTATTCATTGCTTGGAATTGTTATTGTTGTTTTTATAGCCGGGCATATAATATTATTAAATTTATTGGACCCGTACAGTATTTATGGTAAAATTTCGTCCAATATATTTCAGGCGGGAGTAAGGCATTTGCATAATTTTTTTTCAGGGGTACTCCAAAAAATCAATGTTTATTCCGTGTTTCCTGTTGAAACAGTTCCCGTGAAATGGGGCACCTTTATTATTTCATTCATCTTTTTATCAGGAATACTTGTTTTTGCAATCCGATACGGACGGTTGTATTGCAATACAATCTGTCCCGTGGGTACACTGCTTGGATTGATCTCTAAAATCTCTGTATTTAAAATTAAATTTGATTCAACACGTTGCATCCATTGTAATAAATGTGCGAATGTATGCAAAGCTTCATGTATTGACGTACAACAACAACACGTTGACTTTTCAAGATGCGTGGGATGTTTTAATTGCATTGATGCATGCGATAAAAATGGCATCGAGTATCAGTCTACATTAAAAAACATAAGCAAGCCTGAAAAAACGAAACATGTGAATGGTGAACAGGAGGGCGGGGATAAGCGGAATTTTTTCAAGCAGGTATTTCTTGCTTTTTTAAGCATTCCCTTGTTCCGCCAACTATCGGCACGGGATACTTCCGGGAATGTCAACTTGCCTGAAAAAACACCTGTCACCCCACCGGGGTCTAAAGGATTAGAGCATTTTAACCATCATTGTACTGCCTGTCATTTATGTGTGACAGTCTGCCCGAGCAATGTTATTCGCCCCTCGTTCCTCGAGTATGGTTTGAAAGGGATGTTGCAACCATATCTTGATTTTCACGTGTCATATTGCAGTTATGAATGTATACAGTGCAGCCAGGTATGCCCGACAGGGGCCATACTCCCATTAAGCGTTGAAGAAAAGAAAAGAGAACAAATTGGCATTGCTAAGTTTGTGAAAAAAAACTGTATTGTATATGTTTCCAATACTGACTGCGGCGCTTGTGCTGAACATTGTCCGACCAAGGCAGTGCACATGATACCCTATAAAGACGATTTGCGGATTCCCGAAGTACGCCCCGAACTTTGTATTGGATGTGGCGCGTGTGAATACGCCTGCCCGGTAAACCCCAAAGCCATTTACGTGGAAGGGCTTAATAAACACGGCAAAGCAAAAATATTAAAAAGTGAAAAAGTGAAGCCTGAAGATACGGAAGAGGATTTTCCGTTTTAGA
>CAYPTK010000212.1:0-4551 GCA_964413555.1 uncultured Bacteroidales bacterium
TTGTCTATACCAATCAGACGATCCTCTTATCATTTTTTGAAAGGTAAAGAGACAGTCAAAAATATTTTATTTTCTACTGCCATTTTATTAAAAGTTAATTCTGAATTTATTACTGACTCAATTTCAAGCAAAATCGCGATGAGTTAACGACAAAAAGCCCATCAGGTTTCCCCAAGACTTACCTACATACCAATCATAACAAAGGTAGACATTTCAGTCCCTACAACAGCCAAATCAAGTAAAGCCGAATCAAACCCCAACGGCACAACTCTCTTTTCAAACGCTGACAGATCTCGCGACCCAGTCAGGTTTTAGCAGGCTACCAGACCTGTAAGGCTGTGGAAATCATCGCCAAATTCTTTTAAACATAAAATTGATGGAAGCTGACTGTTTGTTTTAAAACACCCCATACAATGAATATTTCTCCGTATTGCAATACAATGAGGAATAAATATTAAAATGATTCTTGTTGGTTGTTAATTTTCGTTCAAGATGGATGACAGGTTGGCCGGGTTCTATTTTTAAATGTTCAGCAATTTTTTTATCGGCTGGAATGGCTTTGAATCGTTGCTCGCCACCCTTAATTTCTATTCCATATTCGATTTTTAATGTTTCAAATAGTGATTTATCTTCAAATGACCTCCGGCAAAACCGGGGAATATATATATTCGGAACCATGTTCGTGTCATAAAATACCGGTTCACTATTCAGAAGCCTCAAACGTTCCATGTAAATGCATCCGAATTCTCTTTCTATTTCTGACAAAGGAAAAAAGAAATTTTTTTCCCATTTTTTAATATGAGGCTGAACAATGATACGTGTTTTCAGGTTATCCTGCCCGATTGCTGAAGTGGTCCCTGTTATGGATAAAATACCAATCTCGCTTGGAATTTTGCTCACGACACTCCCTTTTCCCTGGTGTTTTTTGATATAACCTTCGTTCACTAATGCATCGAGTGCCTTGCGCACGGTTGGCCGGGTAAGGTGGTGAAGAGCACATAATTCATTCTCACTCGGTAAAATGCTGCCCTCCGGATATACACCCTCTAGTATATGCTTTCTTAAAAGCTCATATAATTTTCTGTATCGCGGTATCGAATGCATTTTTTTATTTATCTGATATTTGATAACTTGTAATTACAAGTTGGTTGTTAAATGATTGCAATATAATCAAAATATTGATACATCAACAAAAAAATAACAGTAATTTAACATAAAAAACTGCTTGTATATACAAGTGAATGATTTTTTTATTATATTTGGGAACAAATAATCATAAAAATAAAATGCTATGGCCGTACCGGTAATCATGCCCAAACAGGGACAATCAGTTGAAACATGTGTGATCAATGAATGGTATAAACAAGTAGGAGATCAGGTTAAAAAAGGAGATGTCCTGTTTTCTTATGAAACGGATAAAGCATCGTTTGAAGAAGAATCCACGGAAGAAGGTGTCCTTCTTGCCCAATTTTTTGAAGAAGGAGATGAGGTCCCCGTTTTAGTGAATATTGCTGTAATTGGCAACGAGGGAGAATCTGTTGATGAATTTCGTCCAGATGGAGAGGCAGATACTTCTGAGTCTGAAGAACAAGAATCTTCAAATGAAAAAGCCGGGACGAAACAAAATATAGAGAGCACTCCTCAAATGCCAGTTGATCAAGCACAACCTGCAACGACGGGAAAAATTAAAATTTCTCCAAGAGCCAAGAGAATAGCTCAACAAAAAGGAGTACCTGTTAATAATTTACAAGGCACTGGTCCCGAAGGAAGGATTATTGAACGGGATATAGAACATTATTTACAATCAGGTGGAGCTGTTACCACGCCTTTAGCTGAAGCTGTTAGCCAGGATACAGGATCGCGTGCGCCAACCCAGGGTACAGGTGCCGGGAGCCGTATACGTAAAGAAGATCTTACAGACTCACCAGGTGCTGGTATAACGGGAGATTTTGAGATAAAGAAAATTTCCAATATGCGGAAGATTATTTCTGAAAAAATGCATCAATCATTACAAAATTCTGCTCAATTAACCCATCATACAAGTGCCGATGCTCGGAACATCATGAATTTAAGAAAAAAGGTTAAAGCAGAAGCAGAAAAAGGAAATTCAGAAAATATCACGATAAATGACATGGTGTGTTTTGCTGTGATTCGCGCACTTGAGAAATATCCTGAAATGAATGCTCATTTTTTAGGCAATGAAATGAAACTATTTAAAAATGTGCATTTGGGCATGGCTGTCAGTACAGATCGTGGCTTAATGGTACCAACTTTAAAAAACGCGAACCATTTTTCACTTTCAGGCCTTTCGGCTCAATTAAAAATGTTGGCAAGCAACTGCCAAAAAGGATCCATAGATCCGGAATTATTAGCCAGTGAAAGCGCGACATTCACGGTCTCCAACCTGGGAGTGTATGGAATTGAAATGTTTACCCCGGTGTTAAATATACCGCAAATAGGAATATTGGGTGTCAATACCATAACTCACCGGCCGGGAAACCTGGGGGATGGAACGATTGGGTTTATACCACGGATTGGAATATCCCTTACATATGACCACAGGGCTATTGACGGGGCACCCGCTTCACAATTTTTAAAAGAGATAGCTACTCAAATTGAACAAATTTCTATTAACTCCTAAACTATATATTATGACATATGATCTTGGAATTATTGGAGGAGGCCCGGCAGGGTATGTTGCTGCTGAGAGAGCAGGACAAAAAGGATTAAACGTCATCCTCTTTGAAAAAAATAACCTGGGAGGGGTATGCCTCAATGTCGGTTGTATCCCTACCAAAACATTACTGTATACGGCTAAGATTTATGAACATGCCAAAGAAGGAGAAAAATATGGAATTAAAGCACGAGACGTGAGCTTTGATTTTGCAAAAATCATCAAACGAAAAAACAAGGTTGTTAAAAAATTAGTTTCCGGCATTGGCCAGGCTATGAAAAAATATAAAGTAGAGGTGATCAATGCAGAAGCTGAAATAAAAAAGAAAGAAGGAGAAAATACCATCATTCATGCAAACGATACAGATTATGCATGTAAAAATTTAATGATAGCTACAGGATCTGAACCTGTCATCCCTCCTATCAAAGGACTTGAAAGAGATGAGATTTATACCAATACCGAAATATTGGACATCAAAGAACGACCCGATGAACTCACCATCATTGGAGCAGGATTTATTGGCGTTGAATTTGCTAACTTTTTCGGTAGCATGGGAACCAAAGTCACTGTAATCGAAATGTTGGATGAAATATTGCCTGGAATAGATCCCGAATTTAGTTCAATGTTGAGGAAAGAATTAACAAAGAAAAACATAGAATTTAAATTAGGCGCTAAAGTAATAGAAAAGCAAAGCAATAAACTGATCATAGAAAAAGATGGGAAAAATGAAACCATTGACACGAAACATGTATTGGTAAGCGTGGGAAGAAAGCCGGTAGTAAAAGGGTATGGACTTGATAATATTGGGGTTGAATATGATGCAAAAGGAATAAAGGTTGATCAATACTGTCAAACCAATATCCCCAATGTTTATGCAGTAGGTGATGTAAATGGAATTTCTTTATTAGCCCATACGGCAAGCCGTGAAGGTGAAGTGGTGGTGGATAATATCTCGGGAAAAAAGTCCATTATGCGATACAATGCAGTCCCCGGTGTGGTATATACCAACCCGGAAATAGCCACCGTGGGCTTAACAGAACAACAAGCCAAGGAACAAAATATTTCTTATGAAGTAAGTACACTTCCCATGACATATGCTGGAAGGTTTATGGCTGAAAACGAAGGATTCAACGGCTTAACCAAAGTCATTGCCGGTAAAAAATATGGAGAAATATTGGGAGTTCATATGATAGGGAATCCCAGCTCGGAATTCATATATGGTGCAGCAATGGCCATTGAAATGCAAATGCGGATACAAGATGTAAGTGAAACAATATTCCCGCATCCTACTGTATCGGAGATTTTTAAAGAAACAGTTGTTGCATTTAACGACTAAAAAAAATACAAAATAATAATAACCAAAAAATAAAGAATCATGCCTAAAACACAATTTATTGATCCGGCAAAAGCAAGAAAAAAAACAGAAATCTCGTTTGGAACAATACCGGTAAATCATTATAATAAAAGTATAAAAGAAGAAAAAGAAAACTTTTCAAAAGATGATTTAATCAGGATATACAGGGACATGGTTATCATTCGTGAGTTTGAAACCATGTTGAATTTGATCAAGACAACATATGAATACAATGGTGTTAAATACAATCACCCGGGCCCCGCTCATTTATCTATAGGCCAGGAAGCATCAGCGGTCGGGATGGCATATAACCTCGACATTGATGATTATATCTTTGGTTCACACAGGAGCCATGGGGAGATTATTGCCAAAGGACTTTCAGCCATTGAAAAACTGGATGATAAGTCATTGTCTCGGATTATGAATGATTATTTTGACGGGGACATTGTAAAAGTAGTAGAAAAAGAACAAAAAGGCTCTGTGAAAGAATTAGCTGTCGATTTCTTACTCTATGGAACATTAG
>CAYPTK010000213.1:0-4545 GCA_964413555.1 uncultured Bacteroidales bacterium
GCTCATTACGAAGTTCTAATACATAATTTGGGTTTAATAGAAATACCATTGAGGATTCATACAACTATCGTGTCATTGTTATCATGCTATTTTTTTATATATTTAACATTCAGATTATTGATTGAATGTAGTTTGATTGAAGAGGATTCAAATAAGACAATATTTATGCATCATTCATATAACATATAACAGGAATTTACCTGATCCTGTCAAGTGAACGGACTAATAGTTCATCTCTTCTAATACCCCTGAATGCAAGGTATGTAAGTATGGCGGAAATAAGAGGGAATATAAAAGGGTAATCGAAGTGGATATTGCCTTTCAGGATAGAATTGATATGCATTAAATAATAATACATTAACCCAATGGAGCCGATCATTAAAATGATATTAAACATGCATAATCTCATCTGCAGGACACGGCGTTTATATAAAAAAATTGTCATGAAATTGACCAGGCAAATGCCAAATAATAAAATAGCCAGGGGCATTGTTTGCATGTAATACCCGGATAATTGAGCTGCTGATTTTAATCCGTCAAAATAAAAATAATAGATGTGTTCATCTGCACCTATTATTTTGGCCACCGGAAAATAAAACAGTGTACTCATTAAACCAAGGGATATAATCAGGAAAACTGTTTGAATTCGTTGGATCATATTATTGATTGGATATTATTTTTTAAACTGGATCGTATCTGATATTTTTTTCATTAATTCTTCGTATTCATGAAACACGGGAAAATCAGGGTAATCATCTATAACATTTCGTGGAGGCCTGAATAAGATGCCCTGGTCTGCTTCCTGAAGCATTGATATATCATTATAAGAATCGCCACTGGCTACCACATCATAATTAAGTGATTTCAATGCTTGTACTACTTTCCTTTTTTGGTCTTTTTGCCTTATTTTATAGCCAGTCACTTGATCATTTTCATTTATTTCAAGGCTGTTGCAAAAGATCGTTGGCCAATCGAGTTTTTCCATAAGTGGTGCCGCGAATTCGTTAAACGTGTCGGATACTATGAAGACTTGTGTTTTGGTTTTCAGATAATCTATAAATTCTTTCGCCCCGTCAAGTGGTTGAATATCTTCAATGACATCCTGAATATCTTTTAACTTGAGATCATGTTCTTTTAGAATTGACAATCTTTTTTGCATTAACACATCATAGTCAGTGATATCCCGGGTGGTCAGTTTCAATTCATCTATCCCGGTCATTTTTGCTACATTGATCCATACTTCGGGAACAAACACGCCTTCGAGGTCAAAACAAGCTACATACATTTTATAAAGAGAGTTTTTAGTACAATTATTCACGGGCAAAGATATAAAAATAAAGGATAATTTCTTCATTGATAAATTGGGAAATGAAGTATTAGATGTTTCGTTTTCTTCTTTTATTCTTTGTAATGGTAATAAAAAAAATAGCCTGGATTTTTTAAAAATTTTCAAGTGCAGTCATCACTTATTCTCTAAGAGAATAATCTTTTATATTTACCTGAAAAAATTAATATGCCCGTACATCTTTTCCTTCAATAAAGTTAATAAATGCTGTTGTAACGACTTTGTTCCCTCCCGGGGTAGGATAGTCACCTGTAAAATACCAATCTCCTTTATTACCAGGGCATGCTGCATGTAAATTTTCAATACTTTGATATACGATTTGCACTTCTGCATTGATATTGCTTTTATAGGATAACATTTGGCTAATCTTACGGGATATTTCAACAGCTGTAAAAGGGGCATAAATTTCTTTTACACAATTTTGAATCTCTTCTAAAGGTTTTTTCAATTGTTCTTTACAACTTTTATAGACTTTATTCATTATGGATTCCTTCCCTTTATCTTTAAGCAGTTCGATGGCTGCACGAAATGCAATAAAATCTCCGAGTTTGGCCATGTCAATTCCATAACAGTCGGGGTATCGTATTTGTGGTGCAGAAGATGCAACAACTATTTTCTTAGGCCCCAGCCGGTCTAATATTTTTAATATACTTTTTTGCAATGTAGTGCCTCTGACGATGGAATCATCCAGTACAACCAGGTTATCCACACCTTTTTTAATGGTTCCATATGTAATGTCGTAAACGTGGGCAACAAGGTCTCCCCTACCCTTATCTTCAGAGATAAATGTTCTCAATTTAACATCTTTAAGGGTTGTTTTTTCAGCCCTGGGTTTAGCGGTGATCAATCGTTTTAATTCATCATCGCTTAATTCTTTACCATTATTTTCGCGTAAAAATTTAATTTTTTCCTCGGCCATGTATTCTTCCAAGCCGTTTACAAGGCCATAATAAGCTGTTTCCGCTGTATTTGGAATGTATGAAAAAACCGAGTTTTCAAGGTCATGACCTATGCTTTCTAAAACATAAGGAGTTAAAAGTTTTCCGAGTTTTTTTCTTTCTTCATATATCTCAAAGTCACTTCCTCTTGAAAAGTAGATCCGCTCAAATGAACAAGATTTCTTTTCTCTCGGTGACCTTACCATTTCTTCAGATACCTGCCCATTTTTTTTAATGATCAACGCGTGCCCGGGTTTTAATTCATTAACTTTTTCTCCTGGCACATTCATAACGGTTTGAATTGGAGGACGTTCTGATGTTGCCACGACCACTTCATCATCCTGGTAATAATAACATGGCCTGATACCCCATGGATCACGGCAAACAAAAGCATCTCCATGTCCTACCATTCCGGCAATGACATACCCTCCATCCCACTTTTTACTGGATTCACGCAGGACACCCTGAATGTTTAACTCACTTTCAATCAAAGCTGTAATTTCCTGATTACTGTATTGTTCGCGTTTAAATTTATCAAATAATTGTTGGTTTTCAACATCCAGAAAATGCCCAATGTTTTCAAGCATGGTGGTGGTGTCTGAGAATTCTTTCGGGTGTTGCCCGAGCATGACCAATCGTTGAAATATTTTCTCCATATTGGTAAGGTTAAAATTCCCTGCCAGTACCAGGCTTCTTGTTCTCCAGTTGTTTTCACGCATGACAGGATGAACATTGGCTTTGCTGTTTGTCCCGTATGTCCCGTAACGAAGGTGACCGAGATAAAGATTTCCGGCAAACGGGAGGTAATCTTTTACCCATGCAATATCTTTTAAATACTCTGCTTTTCCAACTTCTTTCGCGGAAAAATGCCGATACACTTTTTTGAACACCTGGTTAATGGGATTTGTATCTGCACTGCGATGTCTTGATATATATTTATTACCTGCTGCACAGTCAAGTTTCAGGCTTACCAGTCCAGCCCCGTCTTGTCCCCTGTTATGTTGTTTTTCCATAAGCAGGTACATTTTCTCCAGTCCATATTTCCATGAACCATATTTAAACTGGTAATACTCGAGTGGTTTCAACAACCTGATCAAAGCAATACCGCATTCATGTTTTATTTGGTCACTCATTCCCGATATTGAATTATGACTTATTTATAATTTGGGATAATTAATTTTTGTATATACAATAAATGCCGTGGGATAATCTTTCTTTATTTCTCTAAGCACTTTATACGCTTCTGTCCTGGTTCTAAAGTCGCCTATGTATACTTTAAAATAAGGAGATATGTATTCTCTGTAAACTGGTATATCATAATATTTATCTAAAAACTCATTTTTAATTCTTAATGAGTTTCCACGGGCATTTTTTCCAATATCGGAATATATTCTGATGCGCCAGCCTGAAATTGTTCCCTTGTTTTTATTAATTTCAATCCGCTTTTTCAAAAGCTTATTCACCTCTTCATTTCCGGATAATTGTATGTTGCTGTTGGATTTTTCTTCAATCGCGTTAAAAATATTTCTATAATCACCACTTTGCGCGATCATTATATTGACATTCAGCAAACAGATAAAAATTACAAGGATTTTCAAAATGATATATTTTAAAGATTGAAAATACAAATTTATAAAAAAGAACACTTGTTTGTACTTTTTGAATCATCAAGTATTTATTGTTTTAACGAAATCTTCAATAATATCAATGTTATATATATAATTTAATTTTTAAATTTTTTCAACAGGGATGAAATTGAATTTCATATCAATAAGTTCAGAAAATTCCATTCCCTGATCTATGATTTCTTCATCTGCTTCCTGGTAATACCAATTAATCATGACCTCCTTTCCTCCTTCTTCCAGACGTTTCATGATTTTTAATATTTCATAAATCATGTATGTCGTGGCTGTATTATAATATTTGAATTTAAACTCCAATACAGTTTTTTCATTTGGATTTTCATGGTACTGCTTAAACCAGTTGATAATCGGGTCAAAGAAACGTCCGGCATTTTCAGGTGTTGATTCCCCTTTTATAGAAAAAACACCATTATCCTTATCTAAGGTAATGGCTGGAAATTCATCTGTCTGTTTAATTTTCAACACTTCCATATTACTCATTTTCATTTGTTTATGTTTTATTTTAATAGTCAGATAGCTTGCGCCACGAGTTTAAATTTTTATTTTCACCTCGCGATGAGTGCATTAATAATCATCCGGGTGTGTGGCTAATAATTTAGTCATGGCTCGGTTCATCTGT
>CAYPTK010000214.1:0-4523 GCA_964413555.1 uncultured Bacteroidales bacterium
TCAACCATCGGTATAAAAATCGCCGTCGGTTGTTCCTTGCTGTTGCAAATTTAAAAAGAATTTAATATATTTGTTTAACCATCTATACAAAAGTCCGATTTATAGGGGGCTAGACCATATCAATTGTGATTTCTTCTGCATTTAAAAGTGTATTAATATATATTAATATGTTAATTAATAAAGCAATTCTTTTCATCATTAAAATTTTTTATATTAAACAATCAATTTATAAAAGCATGATCCTTAACTCCACGTTTACTCCCATTCAAAACTTTATTTTTTTTAAAAAAAAGATTAGAAAATCGCGTTGGACAAAGATATAATGCCTGATAATCAAATACAATACCTATAAATCAGTATTTTAATAATGGATGCCGCTTAGCGGCTGGCTAACAATTTCATAGATTTAACAATTAATTCCGCCGTGTTCTTTGCCCCGGTCTTTTGCAGCATATTACTGCGGTGCTTATCAACGGTATGTTTGCTGATAAATAGTGTTCTTGCAATTTTTTCGCTGGTATTGCCTTTTATCAGCAATTCTAAAATTTCTTTTTCTCTTTGAGAAAAATTATTCTTTTCTTGTCCATCCATTATAATAATTTAAAAATCAAAAGTAATTAACTGGTTTATTAGATACAATACCGATTTATCAGTATTTTAGTCAATGTAGATAAAAAAATTATCTATCCGAGTTTATAAAATATACAAGCCAGGATCATATCAATTGTTTATTATATTATTATGATCCATAAATAAGGGATTACTCCCATCGTTATCTTGAAAAAATAAAATGAAGATATGATCGTTTAGCGATTTACCAATTTAACTTCTTCTCTTGTATATGATTTTTACAATTCAACCGTTCTAAACTAAAATTTTAATAAAAAATAGAATGCAAAAAGAAGATCACCCGCTCGTGATTTTAGGTGCGCGGGAACACAATCTCGAAAACATAGACCTCTCCATTCCCAGGAACCGGTTGACCGTGATCACCGGGCTTAGTGGCAGTGGAAAATCGTCACTCGCGTTTGACACGATTTATAAAGAAGGACAACGCAGGTACCTCGAGACCATGTCTGCTTATGCACGCCACTTTATCGGGAAAATTGAACGTCCGGATGTTGATAAAATTACCGGTTTAAGTCCCGTGATATCCATTGAACAAAAATCAATCGGAAAAAATCCCCGGTCTACTGTTGGAACAGTAACCGAGATTTATGATTTCCTGAGGCTTTTGTACGCGAGGGCAGGGGAAGCCTATTCTTACAAGACAGGCGAGAAAATGGTAAAATATACCAATCAACAGGTTATTGATTTGATCCTGGAAAATTATGAAGGTAAAAATATATATGTTATGTCTCCGCTCGTGCAGGGAAGGAAAGGACATTATAAAGAATTATTTGAACAGTATCGTAAAAAAGGGTTTTTGAATGTTCGAATTGATGGTGAATATGTTGAACTTACCAGTGGCCTGAAAATTGACCGGTATAAGACACATTTTATAGAATTGGTGATCGATAAATTAAAAATAGACACCAAACAGCAAAAACGCGTTAAAGAATCCGTGAGCATTGCCTTAGAGCAAGGTAAAGGTGTAATGATGGTGATAGATAAGGAAAGTGGTGAAGAAAAATATTTCAGCAAAAAACTCATGTGTCCTACCACTGGTATTGCTTACAATGATCCGGCCCCTTATACCTTTTCTTTTAATTCACCCCGGGGAGCATGCCCGCGTTGTAAAGGACTGGGATATATAAAAGATGTTGCTCTTGATGTTTTAATCCCGGATCCCGGGAAAAGTATTAAAAAAGGTGCCATAAAACCCATTGGGGTTTTTCAAAACCGGCTGATTTTTTGGCAAATCGAAGCCGTTCTTAAGAAATATCATTGTTCACTGGACACGCCAGCAAAAGATATCCCGCCAGAAGCTATGGACATTATATTATATGGAACTGACAGATTATTCACGCTTGAAAACACTCCCCTTGGTAAAGGGGCAAACTATACAGTGAGTTTTAATGGCATACTGGATTATCTAAGCAGCTTTTTTCCTAATCAGGCAAATGATCAATCGTCTAATAAACGGTTGCAAAAGTATTTTAAATCAATTGACTGCCCGGGATGTAAAGGCCAAAGACTAAACCAGGAAGCCCTTTCGTATAAAATAGATGATAAAAATATTGCCAATTTATCGAACATGGACCTCAATGATCTCTATGCATGGTTTGAAGATATTGAATCCAAATTAACAGCAAAACAACAAAAAATTGCTGAAGAGGTTTTAAAAGAACTTAGGACGCGGCTTAAGTTTCTTTTGGAAGTGGGACTTGATTACCTTTCATTAAACAGGACGTCAAGAACACTTTCAGGGGGAGAAAGTCAGCGTATCAGGCTGGCCACGCAAATTGGTTCTCAATTGGTAAACGTGTTATATATATTAGACGAACCGAGTATTGGTTTGCATAACAGGGATAATAACCGGGTTATAAATTCATTGAAAAATCTTCGCGATATAGGAAATACAGTTATTGTTGTAGAACATGATAAGGATATGATCCTCGCGTCTGATCATATTATTGACATGGGCCCCATGGCTGGTAAACATGGTGGGAAAATAGTTGCTGAAGGAGCACCCCGTGAAATTGAATCCGAACAAACATTAACAGGCGACTATCTGAGCGGGAGGAAAAAAATTGTTGTTCCTGAAAAACGAAGAAAAGGAAACGGCCGTTCATTGACGTTAAAAAAGGCCCGCGGGAATAACCTGAAAAATGTTGACGTGCAATTTCCATTGGGAAAATTCATTTGTATCACTGGTGTATCAGGAAGTGGAAAATCATCATTGATCAACCAGACATTGTATCCAATTTTAAATCAATATATCTACAATTCATTAAAAGAACCCCTCCCGTATGACGATTTACAAGGGATAGATAATATTAACAAGGTCATTGAAGTAGATCAGTCATTTCTAGGTAAATCACCTCGTTCAAACCCGGTGACTTACACCGGGATTTTTACAGAAATACGAAAACTGTTTGAGCAAACACCAGAGGCTAAAATACGTGGCTACACTGCCAGCCGTTTCTCATTCAATGTAAAAGGCGGACGATGTGAAGAGTGTAAAGGGGCTGGACTTCAAAATATTGAAATGAATTTTTTGCCGGATGTGTACGTGACGTGTAAAACTTGTCATGGCAAACGGTATAACAAAGAAACACTCCAGGTTACCTATAAAGGAAAAAATATCAGTGATGTTTTAAATTTAACCATCAACCAGGCAGTAGAGTTTTTTGAAAATCTTCCGCAGTTGTACAACAAGTTAAAGACACTTCAGGAAGTTGGCCTGGGGTACATAAAATTAGGCCAGCCATCTACAACATTATCCGGGGGTGAATCCCAACGCGTGAAACTTGCCTCTGAACTGGGCAAAAAGAGCACCGGGAAAACACTTTATATTTTAGATGAACCTACAACCGGACTCCATTTTGAAGATGTAAAAGTATTACTGGATGTATTAAATAAATTAGTAGATAAAGGGAATACGATCATTGTAATTGAACACAATTTAGAAGTTATAAAAGTAGCAGACCATGTTATTGACCTGGGGAAAGAGGGCGGAAGAAATGGTGGATACGTGCTTGCATCCGGCACCCCGGAAGATATCATGAATTGCAAAGAAAGCTATACTGCCAAAGCCATCAGGGAGGCAGCGGGTTAAAGCTCTCCTATTAATCCCCTACCTGTTTTAACGATTTTCTTTTCATCATTAAATTGCTTGATGATTTTATCAAGCACACCATTCACGAATATTTTGCTTTTCGGGGTACTGAATAATTTGATTATATCTATGTATTCATTGCATGTCACTTTAACAGGTATAGTAGCGCATTCAAGTATTTCAGTAATCCCCATGTACAAAACATACTTGTCAATTAACGCGATTCGTTTAATATCCCAGTTTGTAGTATATTTTGCAATAATGTCATCATATTCAGTATGGTTCATAACAGTTTTCCTGAATAAATGTTTAATATAATCCCTTTCTTCCTGTTTTTCAGATAAATCAATGATCATTTCTTCTGGTGAATGATCATTTTTCATCTTTTTAATACAATTAACTACAAGTTCAATGATGTATTCTATCTCTGCATTCCAATAAATATTCATATCTTCAAGCACCTGGTATAAATCATCTGATTCAGCAATAACACGTGAATATATTGACATGATGGCCTTTTTATCAAGTTTGAAATTTGTTTGAGGTGCCTGCATGTATTCTTTATATTCATCAGATTCTTTAATATTTAAAGAAATTTTCCTGATGAAATCTTTATATTCTACCCAACTTATTTTTTTATTTTGTTTGTAACGTTTATATTGAGTGTTTTCTTCAATTTTATGAATTACCTGGTTTTCAATGAACCTGGTATTAGGATTTAAGTCTTCAGGGGTGGGGAAATTTTTTTCTTTCGCGATCTGGATAAGGCGCGTTTTATATTTACATATTTCGATCAGTAAAT
>CAYPTK010000215.1:0-4518 GCA_964413555.1 uncultured Bacteroidales bacterium
ATTAATAAAAAATTAATTTTTACTTAAATATTTTTTACATATTTTTGCCTACAAATTAATTTTAAAATTTATATAAAAATGAAAACAATACAATTGTTAGCTCTTGCAGTAATTGTTAGCTTCTTAACGATGCAGAACAGCTATTCACAGCTTTCTGACAGGATTAATAACCCGAGTACGTTAAAAATTGGCACGCGGCCTGTCGCGGGCAATTTAGGCATCTCATTCGGTGTAAGTGTAAATGACCTTCAATCCATTATAGATGATTGGCAAAGTGACTCGATCGAATACCAAACACTTCCGATTACAACATTCAAGTATTATTTTACAGATGATCTGGTATTTAGTTTAGGCGTAAAACATAAAAGAAAAAAATTACTGATAGAGGGAGACATGGACCCCGATGAACCTCTTAACATTAACCGGACATATAGAAAATATAAAGAAATAAGTACCGAATTCATGATTGTCCCCGGGGTTGAAAAACATTTTTTACCAACCAATATTTTTGATGTTTATGTAGGAGGACGAATTCCTATTGGTATTGTAAATGATGTTTTAGAAAATGATTATGAACTGGATGGAGGAGATTATAGCAATCACTTGCAGAAGAAAAACAGTTTATATTATGGTTTAGATATTATAATTGGAATGCAGTTTTTCATAGCTGACCTTCCAATGGCATTAGGATTTGAATTAGAATGGTCCGGGGCAGGCTATAAGTCAAATAAAACAAAACACGAGGTCGATAGTGATATCGCAGGTACTTCAGTGAAGACAACTTATTATACTACAGACCTGGAAACAACCGGATACAGATACACCGACCTCAATGCAAGGTCTTTCGAGTCCAAAACAGACATCAGGATTTCATTCAACTACTTTTTCAGGAAATAATTAGATTGCTTTCAATCTGATAAAGACATAATCATTATGAAAAAAATAAATTTATATCTATTTATAATTGCCGGGGTGTTAATGATTTTAATGCCCTCGTGTATCGGGATGAAAACTCAAAAATCATTGCGAACCACCACGTTGATGCCCGACAGGGTAGAGTTGAGATTAGAACTCGATGATTTTGAATATCTTGGTGATACAACCGTGTCTATCGCGTATAACAGGTATTTCGGGTTTCTTAAAGTGCTTCGCGAGATAAATGGCAAAGAAGTATCAAGGCGCAATGTAGTTACAGTTCAAACCCATGGCAGATCATGGATGCCGTTCTGGGCATTTGGCGGTTATATCAATCGAGCGCTTTATGATGCCAAGCAAGCCATACCTGATGGTGAGATTTTTATCCCTGTCATGATTACCACGGAAACCAATAACATGTTCCTTGGCCGTAAGGTGATGAAGACTATACAGGTAAGAGCTTATAGATTAAAAACTGATTAATATTGATTAAATACATTGCTATTATTATTATGGTCTTCCTTCTTTCTTCGTGCGAACGAAAGGAAGATCATAATATTTATATTCAGACCGATCCGGTCGAACCATTTTTGAACGCGACTGCAAATGATATCCTCGTGTTTAATCTTTATTGTTCATCAGACAGTAAGCTTTCAAACCTGGTGATATCATACCGGACGAATCAAACTACATCCACGGCCCTTTTAGATACCAACTTAAAAACAAAAGTATTTGAAATGAAATGGGAATACAAGGTTCCCGCGTTTGAAGATACATTGACAAACCTGAATATTGCATTTACCATTACCGACGTGAAAGGATATCAGTCTGCTTCATCCAAAGTAATTACTGTATATTCTCCCGTTCAAAATGATTATCTCACTGAAACAGCCGGGCATGTAATGTATTCCCACGCTGCTATTGATCAATTTGATGCATATAACCTGATCAATTCAACTCCACTCCACTCGATACAGGCCGATTCTGCAAATGTCCATATTATGGACGTGTCTACAGATTCCGTGAACGGGCAAACATTGAGTAGAAAATGGATATCACCCGCGGGAATGAAATTTGTACGCTTTAATGACTTTGATTATGCCAATGCAACGGAAACATCATTAAAAAATTCATATAACGCGGGAAATAAACGTGATTTTATTACCAATATAACTGATGACGACGTTTTACTCACGAAGTTAGATCAGGACACTGCAACCTGTTTTTTTGCCATAAAAATAGTAAACGTTATTGACCAGGATTCTGTTAACCTTGACAGATATATTTTTAATATAAAAAAATAGTCTAAATTCATATTTAATTACAGGAAATTACATAATTTTATTCAAAATTTAAAATGTTTGATTTATTTAAACTATTTATCATGAGAATACTATTATTGATCATTGGGTTGTCTTGTTGTTTATCTATAAATGCCCAACAGGAGTTGATAGCCTGGGAAAAACATTACGGTGGAGCATATAACGAGCACATTGAGTCAGTGATTCAAACCTCGGATGAAGGGTATTTATTCACGGGGTGGACAACTTCCTCCGGTGAGGGTGGTAAAGATGTTTGGATCATGAAATTAAACCGGGATGGCAGCAAACAATGGGAAAAAATTTATGGAGATGTAAAAGACGACATCGGGATTGATGCCCTCGAGATCAAAAAGGGATATATGATTCTGGCACATAGAAAATCAAAAAACAACGGATATGCCGACACCTGGATATTTAAAATAGATGAAGAAGGAGACCAAAAATGGGAACAGACGATTTGGGGATCAGAAAAAGATCGTTTGAATATGTTATTGGATACAAAAGACAGGGAATATGCATTAGCAGGAACAAAAGAACAAAAAGGAGACCACGACCTGAACATGTGGCTTGTGAAAACAAATTCAAGAGGTAAAATGCTTTGGCAGGGAATTTCGGATGAACGCTATTTAGACGATGAAGCTGTTGATATACTTAAATTGGAAGATGGTTATTTAATGGTTGGTTATTTAAAAAATAAAGACGGGGTTAAAAATGGTTATCTAAGAAAATTTGATATTCGAGGGAACAATTTATGGAGTAAACAATATGGAGGCAACAAAAATGATGAATTTAAGGGCATCGTGAGTGCAGATAACCAACGTTACCTTATATGTGGAATCACCGAGTCAAAAGGAAAAGGACAAACAGATATGTGGCTTGTAAAAGTGAATAAAAACGGCGATGTTGAATGGGAAAAGACGTTTGGAGGATATGATGATGATTTTGCAACCCGTATAACGAGATCAAAATTTGACTTTTTAGTTAGTGGCTATACTGCTTCAAAAGGAAAAGGCGGCTATGACTACTGGGTTATGGAAGTCAATGCACAGGGAGACCTGAAATGGGAACAGACATTTGGATCTGAAAAAAACGAGGCAGCCAATTATTCATTGATCACGAAGGATAACGGGATATTGCTTGTTGGAAATGCCATAGACGAAAAAAACAACAAATCCAATGGATATCTTGTTAAATTATACCCCGGGATTGAATCTGCACCCAGCAATATGGCCGATGCTTCTTCTTCCAATAAAATGATCAGTGAAAACAGGGAAGTGAACAATGTAGAAAAAGGGGACGCGACCATAAAGATCACGGAACCAGTCATACGAGAAGGGTTTAAAACAGTGATCAATAAAAACCAGTTTATTTTAAAAGGAAATGTTTTAAGCAAAAAAGGAATCCAAAGCATCTCGGTAAACGGGAAAGAAGTCATGTTTCATGAAAACGGGTCATTTTCTTCTATCGTGCCCCTGAATGTTGGAAATAATGAAGTATCAATTGAAGTAGAAGAAAAAGACAAAAGCATATCCGAACGAACATTCTCTGTTGCACGGGCCGCCAATTTACAAAAAGACCAGGACATTACACTTGAACAGGTTGCTGGTAAGTATTATGCATTACTTATTGGTGTAGAAGATTATATGGACCCTGATATCAACAACCTCGACAAACCCATTGATGATGCCATGCAATTATATAATACGCTGACAGGGTATTATACTTTTAATGAAGCCGATGTAAAAATGCTTAAAAACCCTACCCGGGCCGAAATCATTGTTGCTTTAGATGAAATCAGTAAAAAAATAAAACCCGGGGATAATTTTTTACTCTTTTATGCCGGGCATGGTCATTGGGATGAACAAAAAGAACTCGGGTATTGGCTGCCGGCTGATGCCATGAGGTCAAATACAGCAAACTGGCTTAGGAACAGTACAATCAGGGATTATATTGGCAGTATAAAATCTAAACATACGCTTCTTATCGCCGATGCCTGCTTTAGCGGTGGTATATTTAAAACCAGGGCAGCATTCAATTCAATGGAAAAGGCCATTAATAAGCTGTATGATTTGCCCAGTCGTAAAGCTATGACCAGCGGCACGTTAAAAGAGGTGTCGGATAAAAGTGCTTTTATAAAATACCTTAATAAACGGCTGATTGAAAATCCGGAAAAATATGTTACATCAGAAAAATTATTTTCCGAGTTTCGTACAGCTGTTTTAAATAACAGCAATAATGTACCTCAGTATGGAACCATTCAGCAGGCAGGAGACGAGGGCGG
>CAYPTK010000216.1:0-4484 GCA_964413555.1 uncultured Bacteroidales bacterium
CTATTTGTACTGTTCCTTTTGATTTATTAAGCCTCCATTTTGACATGTCCTGGTTAGCAACAAATCCGTTTTGTCCATAAAAAATATCATCCTCTGTTTTTATTTTCGTGAACTTATTGGAATAAATTTTTTGTTCTTTTTGATCCCAGAACATTTGTTCCGTGTTTAATTTTTCACCTTTATTATTTACTGTTACAACATCGTCCCTGGCTTCCCACAATTCCTCGGCTTCGTAATAAATGGCATAATTGGCTTTTATTTTGGATTTGACTTCCTCGTGTGCATTGTAAAAGAACACCCGGATACCCTCTGGAAATTCTGTATAGGGGTCTTTCTCGAGTTTGTATTGTTTTAACAGGGGCGTTACAATTTTAATTTTTGTTTTCGCCGAATCCGTGAATACAATTTTGGCGTTTTTTACTGAAACATCTGCAAATTTTTCCTTTTTTTTGTATAGATTGATCGTTTCAATATCATTTTTACAAGAAACACAAAAAATGCAACCAACCAACAGGAAAAAAATAAAGATACCAAATCTCCCGAGTATAGCTTTCAATGGGTTGTTAATTTCTTAACCTGATGGTTGTTTGTTTATTGATCCAGCATCCTACCGTGTAAGCGCTTCCTTCTTCATAGCCATGGAAAAAAGCAGTTTCTTTATCCGGATAATATTTAGAATACATTTGGATGAATTTATTGGCTGTCTCTGTTGTCGAGGGGTCAACTGATTTTGCTGTTTTATACATGTCAACAGCTAATAAATACACAGCTTTTTTCTGGAATTCATTTTCACCGCAGTTTGTAGAAGAAGCATAAATGTTGCCGAGTAATATATATGCTTTCCCGTTATCCGGGTTCAGCTGGGCAGCTTTTTCAGCATAGCCTTCTGCCTGGGGATAGTTGTTTAGCTCACCATATGTAACCTGGCCAAGATTGATATATAATGAAGCCTTTTTAATATCATCCTGTTCGAGTTCAATGGCTTTCTTGTAATATTCGGCAGCTTCTTTATAATTATTATTCTTTTCAGCCAATTGTGCTAATTTACTGGCTGATTCAGCAGAAGGATAATATTCATTAAAATTTGCCAGGGCTTTATAATATAAATCCGTTTGCTCACAATTATTTGTGCTTAAAATATCAGTGAGTGATTTGAGCAATGATGTGTCTTTGGGAGATGCATCGAATTTAGGTTGATATATGGATTTCAAAGCATCACATGATGAAGCTTCCGTGCTGGCAAAAACTTTATTGATATGTTCTTTGATTTGTTGTATTTGCTTATTCGAAGGATATTTTTTTTCCTGGGTAAAAATGATTTGAATGGCAGAAGCATAATTATTTACCATGTCTTCGTTGGTGATTTTCTTTTCTTTTAATAACAATTGAGAAGCCGTGATGTACCCGGCCAAAACAGGAGGAGGAGTGCTGTTTCCGCTAATATCAATGGATTGTTTAAATGCATTGTAAGCATCTTCTACTATCTCCGGGAAACTGCTTCCATATTGCATGAGAGCAATGCCTTTACGGGCAAGCACGTTGGCTTTTTTATTAAAATATTCAATCCGCTGGTCATATACCATTTGCAACGTGTCAAGATAAGCTTTTTTTTCTTCTTTGGTTTTGGCATTTTTTAAAAGTGTCTTGTAAATATTAACACCGTCAATGTATATGTTTAGGCTTGCCTTGGGACATTCATTATAAACAATCCTCCAATACGGGAGGGCAGAAATATATATTTTCTGTTTAGCATATTCCCTGTATAAGGATAAATTTTTAATACATCTTACACTATCTTTCCCATGTCCGTATTTAGAACCGTCTTCCACTCCTTTTTGAGCAAAACTGCTCATTGCCGTGGTAATAGCAATGCAAAATACAATAAATGATTTTTTTTGAAACCCCATTTTTAAAATGTTTTTTGTAATTAATGATTATCTGATTTTAGGTTTGACAAACCATACATCATGAAACGAAATATTGAATACAATTGTATGATTCGTCATCAAAATTAAATTTTCTTCCGTGGTGCCAAAATTATTAAATTCATACGAGATATTAAATGTTGTACTGGAATATTTTAAAGGGAATCCTAATCCTACACTTATGCCCCTGTTTTCCAGTTGAATGCCATTTATGATTCTCCGGTTTTTTTCATAAAAGGCTCCAATTCTATAACGCATACGCTTCCAATAATATTTTAATGAATATCGTTCAGGGATCAATTCAACCCCGAAGTTTATGGATGACATATCTCCAAATGTTTCATATATCCCTTTATTTGATAAGGTTCCCCAATTATCTTGTTTGTAATCCAGCCCGATTAGCCATTTGTCTTTATATGTAATTGCAATACCGGCCCCGTATTTCATTGGTAAATCTACATCTTGCTTAATATTCGTTTTATTGATGATGGTATCGCGTGTAAAAGTCTGATTAGATAATGATGAAGGCGTTGTTTCCAGGAGGTAATCACGTGTTGATTTCATGCTTGTTTTGTTGCCATAGATTACACCAATTGTAATGCCCATGTCTTCATTTATTTTGTCATGATACTGGATTCCCCCATTAAAACGGAGCCCGTTTAAAATGTACGTGTTTTTGGTGCGCTCAACCCTTAGGGTATCAGTATGTTTTTCGCTTATATGATTTATTTCTCCAAAATAATAAGAAACGTTTAACCCGATTGATACTTTATTCCAAAAAGAAAAAGCATTTCCGAAATAAAATTGATTGATTCCCCCCATGCCTTCATAATAATCAGTCACTTCAAAACCCTGTTGTTCAGATTCGTCTTTAATATTGAAACCAACCCTGCTGTATGGCACCATTCCCAATGAAAATTTCCACCATTTGTATACCGGGATCCCCAGTCCTATGTTGTTTAAATTAAGGAATTGATCTGTTGAATTCCCTGTTCGGGAAGATAGTTTCTTGTATTTTCCGATCAAACCTACATCAAATAAAAACGTGTTGGTATCCTGTGATGTATATGATGCAGGGTTCACGTAATTTATATAATTTGAAGGTCTTATTGCAAGGCTTGTTCCGCCTATCCCGCGTATTTGGCTGTATCCTTCTCTTGCCAGATTCCCAACATCCCGTTGAGAATAAGGAGAATTGATGGTTTGGGAAAAACCGTTGAATGAATATAATAAGCCAAAAACCAATAAAAGTTTTTTATTTATTGACATGATAATTTAAAATATAATTTAAACCAATTAAAGATAATTCAGGTACTACAAATATGCGATTTTTTATTCTCTTTTCCAAGAATTTTGCATCACCACCTGTTAAAAATATTTTTCCCCCGGGTTGAGAATCAATAAAATGATTCATGTATCTCTCTGTCTCAAATACAATACCATTTAAAACCCCTGCCAATACAGCTTCTTTTGTATTGGCCCCCATGCACGGGTACGTGTCATCTTTTTCAAGTAAAGGGAGTTTTGATGTATTGGCAGCTAATGCTTTAAATCGTGAATGAATTCCGGGAGATATATTTCCACCAAGAAATTCATTGTCTTGACTTATATAATCAAATGTAATGGCCGTTCCGGCATCAATGACAAGAATGTTGGTGTCTGGTGAAATATAGTTGGCGCCACAGGCAGTTGCAATCCTGTCCGGGCCTAAAGTTTTCGGTGTTTTATAAAGATTGGTAATGGGAATGGACGTGGTTTCATTTAAAATTATGGTTGTATCAAATGTTTTATGAATGTAAGTCGTTAAAGTAGTCTTTGATTTGCCCGTCGGCGAAATGATAGCACGGTTAACGCCCGGGTTTTCAGCAATTAGGTTATCTATGAATTGTCGTGTTATGGTATGATAAACCCCGTGCTTCACTAAGTTATCTTCATCAAATATAGCTGCTTTTGATAATGTATTTCCAATATCTATGACTAGATTCATTCAATAATATAATTGGTGTCTGCCCAAAATGTCCGTTAACCCCGATACAGTCATTCTTCCTTACGGGGCAGGCCTTGTTATGATTGCCAAAAATTGTTTATTTACATTAGTAAACCGTGTATTTTCAGGCTATGCAAGCCTCGTTATCGAACATTATCAACTCAGACACTCGAGTTTATAAACAGATACGAATTAAACTGTAAAGATAATGATATTTTATTAAAATGGAGAACGATCTTATAAAGGTTTCATTGGTTAACCGTATCATCGGGAAAAATTATTATATTTGAATATTAGATGGTTCTACTACCATTTTAGTGGAAGTTGATTTTGAGTATCCGGAATTCAGAATAGTTTTATTATAAGCTTCTATGATTTTGCTGACCTCTGGCTTCTGATAATCTTTTTCCCACGATAATTGCAGTAGTACCTATTTAGTGCCTGTCCATAATATATGGAGTATTCGAGAACTTAGCGAAGCGAATCTCATGAATACCATAAAAATTTAATGAATTTTATGAATAAATTGGACATTATGGACAAACACTATTTAGTGCCTGTCCATAATATCA
>CAYPTK010000217.1:0-4477 GCA_964413555.1 uncultured Bacteroidales bacterium
ATGATGTTCTTAATCATATCTTATCTATGGGGCTTGATTGTTATTGGAGAAAAAAAATGATAAAAAGGCTTAAGCAACACCAGGTTTCAACAAGTAAAAATAAAACCATAAAAATTCTTGATGTGGCTACCGGCACCGGAGACCTCGCGATTATGACTGCAAAAAAAATGCCCGCGCGTGTCATCGGGGTTGATATTAGTCTTAAGATGCTGGAATCAGGAAATGTAAAAATTATAAAAAAAGGCTTGCAGCACAGGGTTAATCTTCAACAGGGCGATGGTGAACAGCTACCATTTACTGACAATGCCTTCGATGCTGTTCTGATCGCGTTTGGTATTCGAAATTTTGAACATCCGGAAAAAGGGCTTCGAGAAATGATTCGGGTCGTTAAACCGGGGGGATATTTAATCATCATGGAGTTTTCAATGATAACCCCCGGGCTTTTAAAATTTTTTTTTAATATATATTTTAAAAGGATTTTACCACTCGTGGGTAGAATGATATCAAAAGACAAAAGTGCATACCAATACCTCCCTGATTCGGTAAACGAATTTGCAAGTAAATACAAGCTTCTGGAACTTATGAAACAAAATAAATTGAAACATTGTAAAAAAACTTTGTTAAGCTTTGGCATTGTTTCTATATTTGAGGGTCAAAAATAGGTGCGAATCAATGATAATTAATTTAATCAGGTTTCGTTCTATCAGTAAAAATATTTTTGATTTTAATACCGGGACATTATAAATATAAAGTTTCTGAATTAATAAACATAAAAGACTTTGAAACAACTTTTTGGCATCATATTAATGCTTTTTTTATTTACAAGCGTTTCTGCCCAGTATAATTCAATCAATCCAAAAGTTTTTAATTACCAGGAAATTGACCAACAGCCTTTGCATTTTGGATTTACTCTCGGGTTGAACACGCTGGATTTTGGGGTTAAAGTTTCTGCCCCTGCCTATTTTAAGGATTCACTTACTGCTGATGTTACAGAATTACGTACAGGTTTTCATGTTAATATTGTCAGTGAATACAGGCTTACCGATTACCTGGCAGTGCGATTTCTCCCGGGGCTTATCTTCGGACAACGGAACGTCGTGTTTTGGTATAACAATGAAAAATTTCATAAAGACATGAAAATTGAATCCAACCTGTTGGATTTTCCAGTTATGTTAAAATACAAAGCAAAACGAATTAACAATTACAGGCCGTACATAATTTTTGGTGGAAATGTCAGGTATGACATGGCTGCAAAAAAAGATTATGAAGATGCTGAAGAAGTGTATATCCGTCTTAATCGCCTGGACTATTATGCAGAAGTGGGCTTTGGATTAGATTTTTATTTACGATATTTTAAATTTTCTACTGAATTTAAGTATTCATTGGGTTTCAGGAATATGATAGCCGATGATCCGCATCCGCGTTTTCCTGAATATAGAAATTCTATCGAACGTCTTAATTCTTCAGTTTTTCTTTTTTCTATGCATTTTGAATAAGGTTTGTTATTATTGAAAGAAACCCGAACATTTATTTTGTGCACAGACACGTGTTACATTTTTATTATCAGTGTATTATGATTTCTTGTCCGTGTGTCTGTAATATTACCCGTGATTTCTTGAAACGTATCCGAAATTTTATCGTTTAAGTTGAAAAAAATACACGTTTGTAATCTTTGAAACGGATGAACAAATGCATGACAAGACGGATATTTCTACATTCTGATTTTAAAAATTTTCAAGTCAATGACAATGAGGTTCTATTTTCAAATAATTAGTACAATAGCAAGCGTGTTTATTATTTCCCGCGTGTATGCACAAGAAGCTATGAATGACAGTACAAGCGAATATGATATGATGCGAATAATTGATACTATAGACATAGATTATGGAGCCAAACATTATACCATTATCCGTAAGGATCCAAGGAAGGATAAATTTATTGGTCATTGGAACGGGATTGAAATTGGACGTAATGGTTTCATGAATGATCATAATGTTAGCAAGGTACCTGATGAATTGTCATTTATCAGTCTTAACAGGTCAAAGTCATGGAATGTGAATATTAATTTTGTCCAGATAAATATAGGGTTGTATGATGATAAGATTGGCCTGGTAACAGGACTTGGAGCCGAATTTTCAAATTACCGCCTCTCCGGTAAAAATCTTTTTTATGCAACCGAGGAGGATGGTTTTAAAGAAATTGAATTTCACGACTCGATAGGAGTTACAAAATCAAAATTCACAACTTCTTTTTTAGTCGTGCCCTTGCTATTTGAAATCCAATTTCCTGATATAAAACGCCGGAAAAGGATGTATTTCTCGTTTGGTGCTTTAGCTGGCGGAAATATTACCGCTCATACTAAATTGCTATATGAAGATAATTATATTGTTAAAAAGAAAAAGGACTATAATACGTATAATTTAAATTTAATACGTTATGGAGTAACAGCGAGATTAGGATACAGGATATTTGACGGGTTTATTAATTATTATTTCACGCCCCTGTTTAAAGAAGCAGAAAATATTTATCCTGTATATATAGGTTTTAGATTGGAATTGAAACGGTTTTTATGATCTTTATGTTTATGCTGAATAATAAAAAAAAGCCTTCATATTAATGGAGGCTTTTTTGACGTGTAGCGGGGGCTGGATTTGAACCAACGACCTTTGGGTTATGAGCCCAACGAGCTACCACTGCTCCACCCCGCAATATTTGAAACCACAAATGTAATAAATAAACTTTAAAGAACAGGGATATATTATATATAATTAATAAAAAATCCTCAAAAAATAAAGATTTTCTAATTAAAGTGTATTTTTTTAAAAACAAAATGTATTTTTGAGATACTTTCAATGATTGTTTTGTCAGGTCTTCCCCGCTATTCAATTAGAATAAAATAAGACATGTGTATATTTTGATTATTAACTGTGAATTGATTTGAAAAGCGGAGTTTTTGAAGACACGCGTGCATGATTTTGAAAATGTATTAGAAGTCGGGGAAATGTTTTGTGAAAACACGTGAACCAAGGATCGTGAAGTATCTTTTCCAAATCACTATTTTCTGTACTTGTAATAAAAACATGAACAACACGAAATGAATGCTTAGTAAAAGCTAATCAGGTGTATCTATGGGAGAGAAAATATACAGGGATATTAATTTAAAAATCATTTTTGGCATCACCCTGATGGCCGTGTTAGGAGTGGCCTCAATTACTCCTGCACTACCGGTGATAAGAGAAAAGTTTGGGATTACCGAATTGCAGGCTTCTTTTCTGATCACGATTTTTACATTACCAGGTGTAATACTTACCCCGGTTTTGGGTGTCCTGTCCGATTTAATAGGAAGAAAAAGGATTGTTCTGTATTCGCTTTTTATTTTTACAATTGCTGGTGTTTCTTGTGCTTTTGTAAATGATTACAACGTGCTTTTGATCCTGCGTTTTTTCCAGGGCGTTGGGACTGCAGCTTTAGGTTCCATGAATGTAACACTTATTGGAGATATTTATTCGGCCAGGCAAAGAGCAGAAGCAATGGGATACAATAGCAGTGTACTGAGTATAGGAACAGGACTTTATCCAATGATAGGAGGAATGCTTGCTGTTTTGGGATGGAACTATCCATTTTTACTTGCTGTTTTAGGATTGCCGGTAGGTTTGCTTACATATAAAAAGTTAAATAATCCTGAACCTCACAACAGCCAGCCTTTAAAAGAGTATTTAAATAGTGCAATACATAATTTAATAAAGACCCAGGTAGTGGTTATTTTTATATTGACTTTATTTGCATTTGTCATTTTATATGGTATTTTGCTTGCTTATATGCCATTTTTATTAGCCAATAGTTTTAATGCTACATCGGTTACAATTGGAGCTGTTATTTCTGTCTTATCTTTTTCTACTGCTATAGCTGCATCTCAATTAGGTAACTTGTCCAGGAAATATACAACAAAACAAATACTGAGAATAGGATTTTTGTTTTATTTCGCGGGCATTATCTGTATTCCATTTATCAACAATATATGGCTTTTAATTATTCCAATCGTTTTATATGGATTCGGGCAGGGAATTAATATTCCCACGATATATTCAACCGTAGCTTCATTAGCACCCATGAATCAACGGGGTGTTTTTATGTCAGTTAATGGCACTATTTTAAGGCTAGGACAAACAATAGGCCCATTGATTATGGGAAGCCTTTATGCTTTCATGGGCATTGACAGCATATTTTATGCAGGAGCATTCATTGCTTTTTTAGGATTCATTTTGATCATTTGTTTTGTGAATCCTGAAAAAGAAATTTGATCACGTTAGATAAATTAGAGTCTGTCCATAACGTCAGTGTCCAGGCTATAAAGCCCGAATTAATCTGGTTCTTTTTTTTGTTTTTTTAATGGTCAGATAGCTTGCCCCGCTAACGGCGGGGGAGCTCGCCATGATCTTTTAATCTATAGACTATGTATTACTTAATGAAGCCGGAG
>CAYPTK010000218.1:0-4455 GCA_964413555.1 uncultured Bacteroidales bacterium
TTCCCACACTACGGCACACCAACAAAGGGCAAAGTTTTTGTTTATAATTCAATGGTTTTTGCCCTTTGTTTGTAAGCCAATACTCCTTAACGTATCAAAAAAACAGTTATTTTGACATTTAAAGATATAATAATAAAAAAATTGATAAAAAAGGAATCAATTGTCAAATATTAATTAATTTTGACAAAAATAGATTTTAATGTCAAACGAAACAATCCCATACGATAGAAATAATCCATATAATGACCTTCCGTTATTGCCGCCGGATGATGAGCAAATTGTCACGGTAGAAGTTTTAAAGGCACTAAATAATGCGAATAAAGCACTGGCAGAACTGAAAGGATTAGCTAGAAAGCTTCCGAATCAATCAATGTTGGTAAATACTATTGCGCTGAGAGAAGCAAAAGCGAGTTCAGAAATTGAAAACATATTTACAACAGAGGATGAATTATATAAAACACTAACTGCAGATGAATCAAAAATAAATGAAAATGCAAAGGAGGTATTGCGATATAGAGAAGCTTTATGGAAAGGATATAACGGGATTAAAAATGAAGGTAAATTTGCCATAGAGACACTAATAAAAATCTACCAAGTAATACAAAATGTCAACGATGGAATACGACCTCCTCAAACAGAGACAGTTATAAAGAAACGAGGAAGTGGATTGTTAAGTGGTGAAGTGATTTACACTCCACCGAGAGGAAAGCAGGTAATAAATGAAAAATTGAATAACCTGATAGAATATATCAATGATGATAATAAATTCAATTATGATCCTCTTATTAAACTTGCAGTTTCACATTATCAGTTTGAGGCAATTCATCCATTTCGTGATGGAAACGGCAGGGTCGGAAGAATTTTGAGTATTCTTTTAATGAATCAAAAAGATTTACTGGATACTCCGATCTTATACTTGAGCGCCTATATCATCCAAAGGAAAGATGATTATTATAGACTTCTAAGTGAAGTAACTAGTCGCGGACAATGGGAAAACTGGATGATTTATATGCTCAATGCGGTAGAAGAAACCTCAATCTATACGATAAATAAAATAGAGGAAATAGATAGATTATTTGATAGAACCTTAAAATTAGTAGAAGATAAGTTACCACATATTAGAAAAGAAATTGTAGAGAAATTATTTGAACAACCTTATACGAGTCCAAAAAGATTATTAAACAAGAATGTAAAAAGCTTAAACACAGCAAAGAAATATTTAGGACAATTAGAGGAATTGGGAGTTTTAGTCCCGGAAAAAATTGGAAAAGAAATTGTTTATCTGAATATAGATTTATATAATTTATTATCAGATACATAAAAGAAACCGTACTGGCTACAACACGCCACAAAACAGCATGCCGCCCGCTTTGTGGATAAGTATCGTAATATTTTTTACTTTATAGCTTTAAACAAGCGGCGAAGCAAATTGATAGGTAGGGCGGCACGTCTGTTTGTGGCTTTCCGTTGTTGCGACATTCCCTAAATAAGAGTCTCCCGAATAGATTTGAGACTAAATTATCTATTCATACAGTTTTTATTAAATCCTCTTGATAACGATAAAATTCGGGGCTTTTTTTAGCTTTTTTAGAGGGTTGATTGAGTGGAAAGCTTTATTATTAAGGAGATTGAGAATAAAATTGACTAATTTTACCGTTAGTCAGATAAAGAATAAAACAAAATAACTTAGATATGAAAAAAGTAATGGGGATCGCGAATATTTAAAAAAATTAACTAAACATGGCAAAATTAAGAGTAAAAAGAAGTTCTGAGTGGATCAATAGAACAAGGGGCTTTGGTCTTTATTTAGACGAAAATAAGATCGGTGTAATTGCAAATGGAGAGACTAAGGAATTTGATTTAGAACCAGGGAAATATCAATTAATGGCAAAAATTGATTGGTGTCAAAGTCAGATATTAGAATTTGAGCTTTTAGAAAATGAAACAAAAACAATTGATGTGGCTGGAATTAAATATGGAAACGTGATCATACCATTATTTGTATTAATGTTTTTTGGATATTTTTTTTTAAGCATCGTGTTTGATGTCAATGTAATTCTCCTGATTTTTGCAGGCATGGCAGTATACTTATATCCAGTATATTATATAACATTTGGAAGAAAGAGTTACATAAGAATGAATGAGTCTGGATAAAAAGAATAATGCTACAAATTGTTAGAGTTAATTGTTAGAAGCCCCCTTAATAGGGAACCAATTGCCCTCTATACACCTTATCATCCAAACACTTATTATAAGCTCATTCAATCAAAATTAAATTTTAAAAAATGACCATATTGGGAGCACGGCAATTCCAAAACACGAGGGATTGAAAAAATAAATTGACACGGGAATAATGCACGAACGCGTGACATTGTACGTGCAAAACAGATGAGTTAATATTTATCAAAATCCTGATGTCCTGATAATTTGGAAACTCGTGATCGCGTGTGATGCATAGACTAAACATTTTTAATCATAAATTACAACCAAGACACGCGTGTAAACGTCATCTATGTATAAATTTTAAAACAAGAAATCGTGAGTCTTAAAACAAAAAAAGTTATGAAAAGGATATTTTTATTAATAATTATCGCCTTATTTCTAATTCGATGTGAAAAAAAAGATGGAACAAATGACAATAACGAGTTAAAATTAGATTCGTATATCATTGAAAACTATTCAGAGGATGCAAAGCAATTATATTTTCACGAGATTTTTCAGGATAGTACTCATGCAAATTATAATAATCCAGTACTTGATGATCATGAGATTAAAGAAATTTTAGAAATCATCCAGGCAGTGTATGATTCTGATTCTCCTGAAAGAGATACTGTGTTTGAAATTTACCAGATACACGGGTATTATTGTTATAGCTTTAGCTCTATAAGTTTAAAAGTGGATACAGGAAAGGCTGAAATAAAAAACCTGGTGAACAATATAATACCAACCGGGGAAACCGCTTTGGATAATTTGTTAAATTCATATAATTTTGATTCCGTTAAGACTTCATATAGCTATCCCCGATTTCCATGGTTGTCAATCTACACGGGAGATGAGTATAATATGATACCAATAGCAAAGGAATTTTCAGAGATTGAATCTGTTCAAACAGCTGATTTTAATAAAGGGTGTATTGGGGATGGAAACACGATCGAATTGACAAGAAATGATGATTCGGCAACCATCATATTCAGTATTGGAAGCGGAGATTGTCCGGCTGGATGCATATATCACAGATATTGGGAATTTAAAGTGACAGGTGAGGAAGCAGAATTTATAAAAACATATTGATGTAGGGTAAGAAAACTATTGAGCACGATACGTCAGGTAAAAGCATCGAGCGGTAAGTAGTAGATTTTTAAGAAGACATATAAATAATCACTATGGTAATTTTAAAGGGTGTACTCATCAAGGGCAACAATTTAAATATCCAAGCGGTAGCTTGCATTAAAATCAGATACCATGAATCACTCTATATTCCATTAAATCAACCAGGCAAGAAACATGATGAATGATTATCTAATTGCAATAATGATCGGGGTGGCGGCTGGATTGATTGATACAATCCCTATGATTATCAAGCGAATAGATGCACGGGATGTAATATCAGCATTTTTGCATTATTTTGTACTTGGATTAATAATTCCTTTCGTCAACTGGGATATTGCCCCATGGTTTAAAGGTATTATAATAGCTTTTTTATCAGCAGTACCTGTGATGATTGGAGTTTATCCCAAAGACAAAAAAGCTATTATTCCTATCACCATTTTTTCATTAATCCTTGGAGCCGGGATCGGAATCGCGGGTGCAGAATTTATCGGGTAAATGGTTGTATAGATAAAAATATTGATAAACTGCAGTATCCCGGGACGTGTAAAAGCTGTTTGACACATTATGGCAACAAAACTTAAATACAAAGGACGAATTGCACCATGTGGGATGAATTGTGGACTTTGCATTGGCCATTTACGCGAGAAAAGGCCTTGTGGAGGATGCTTTAAGATAGATGATGAGAATAAACCAAAGGTTTGTCGAAGTTGTAAAATCGTTAACTGTGATTTATTAGCAGACACTGAATCAGGATTTTGTTATGACTGTGTAAAATATCCATGTACCAGGCTAAAGAAACTTGATAAACGATACAGGACGAACTATGGAATGAGTATGATTGATAACCTTGAATGTATCAAAGACATTGGAATTGAAAAATTTTTAAAAAATGAAGAAAATAAATGGAAATGTAAGATGTGTGGTGCTGGATTGAGTGTACACAGAAATTTTTGTTTAAATTGTAAAACGAAAAGAAACGCGAACGCGTGTTAACGATATTAAAAAATCTATTTATACCAAAAATATGAGACGATACTTCTTTTTAATTATTTGTAATATAATCATTTTTCATGGATGCAATCAGGCATCAAATACAGGAGAAATGTCCTCGCCAAAAAGCCGTGT
>CAYPTK010000219.1:0-4455 GCA_964413555.1 uncultured Bacteroidales bacterium
GTTTATTATTTCCTGGGCGAAGCCTACAGGATTAATGAACAATTGGATGAAGCCATTGAAGCCAATGAGCACTTTATAACTATTTGTGACACGGCATTTTATGACATCACATTATCAAAAGAACAAATCAGGGCTTGTAAAAATGCAAAACAAGCCTTAGAGAATCCTATCTCGATACAAATGGAATTATTAAGCGACAATATCAATGATAATAATTCAAATACCAATCCTGTCATTTCCGGTAATGATTCGGTATTGGTATATACAACAAAACTTAAATTTTATGATGCTATTTATTTTTCTACAAGAAATGGATCCGGATGGAATAATCCCGTAAATATTATACCTCAATTAGAAGTAGATGACAAGACTTATCCAACGGCGCTCTCCTTTGACGGAAAATATCTTTTACTTCTTAGGAATGAAGAATACAAAAGTGACATCTATTGCAGTCATTTTAAAGATGGGGAATGGTCTCCTATTGAAAAGTTAAACAACAACATCAACACGAAATACTGGGAATCTCACGCTTGCATAACAAAAGACAACCAAACGCTATACTTTACCAGCAACAGGGAAGGTGGATTCGGAGGTTTGGATATTTATAAATCCATGAAGGATGAAAACGGGGAATGGGGTGAAGCCATCAATCTTGGAAACACGATAAATACAAAACACAACGAACAAACCCCTTTCATTACTTCAGATGGAAAAAAATTATATTTTAGTTCATATGGACATCATAATATCGGGGGATACGATATTTTTATTGCAGAAAAAAAAGGCCCGGGGCAATGGAATAAACCTGTTAATATAGGCTACCCGGTAAATACGCCCGATGATAATTTATTTTTTGTCCCACACCAAAATGGCAAAACCGGTTATTACTCATTTTATTCAAAAAACAATGGGGCAGGAAAAGAAGATATATACATTATTACATTTAATCCAAAGCAAAATACTCCCTGAAAAAAATTTTTCCTTTTTTTCAAGTTAACATATAAAAGTATTGGTATTAATAAAAAAATAGTATTTTTGTTTAGTACCCAATTATAATATTTATTTTTAAATATTAACTAACACGAATTCCATCAAATCATTAAGAATTTAAATTTATTAATCCAATAATAACTATGAATTATATAAAAAAAATAATCTTAGGAGTCTCAATAATATTTTCTTTTTTTACTATTAATGGACAAGAACTTACAGAAAATCTTAAAAGACATTTTAATGATGGAGAATTTTTTCTGTCCCGTGGAGAATACAAAGAGGCTCTCTTTAATTATTTAATAATATATGAAAAAGGAATAAAAAATGCAAACCTCCAATACAGGATCGGATTATGCTATTTGAATATTGACAGGGAAAAAAGCAAAGCCATTCCATATTTAAAAAAAGCCTCGGATTACACGACTCTTGATTATCATGAAGGCAGTTATAAAGAAACACAATCACCTCCTGAAGTATACTTTTACCTGGGACAGGCTTATCAGGTTAATTATGAATTTGATAACGCGATAAAACATTACAGGAATTATATTTCATTAATCAGCAGTGAAGATTTGAAAGCATCTCAATATACAAGACTTCAGATTGAAGCCTGTAAAAATGCTGAAGATTTCATGAAAAATAAAACAAAATATGAAATCGTAAAACTTGAAGATAAAATTAATGAACAATACAACATTATCAAACCAACTGTTTCAAGCGATGATTCCATTATCGTGTTCATAAGTAATTTGAAATTCTATAACGGGATATTCATGAGCCAGAAAAATGAAAACAATGAATGGGAAACAGCACAAAACATCACGCCTGATCTTAAATGGAATGGGAATTTATACCCGGCTTCATTATCGTCTGATGGAAATAAATTATTAATTGCCATGCATGACAATTTTGTTTGCAATATTTATTTTAGTAAATACGATAAGGAACAAAAAAAGTGGAGTGATTACGAGGAACTAAATTCAAAAATCAATACCAAATACTGGGAAAACCACGCGTCTATGACTAAAGACGGGAAAACAATCTATTTTTCAAGCAATGCATCAATGAAAAACAGTCATGGTGAAATGGATATTTACATCATAACAAAAAAAGAAAATGGAAAATGGAATAACCCTGAAAATTTAGGCAATATTATAAATACCAAATTCAATGAAGACGTACCTTTCATCACTGCTGACGGGAACACATTGTTTTTTTGTTCGCAGGGACATAAATCAATGGGAGGTTATGACATCTTTTTTACAACCAAAAAAGGAGAAAACAATTGGACCCCTCCTAAAAATATTGGTTATCCCATAAATTCACCTGATGATGACAAATACTTTTGTCCTACTAAAAATGGGAAATACGGATATTTTGAAAGGTTAAATAAAGAAGATAATGAAAAAGACCTTTACAAAGTTATTCTGAAAGAATAACCCATGTTTTGTATAACGAACCAATAACGAGGAGGTAATTTGCACAGGTTAGAAAGTGAAATAATCCGGTTGAGGCCTTTAGAACCATCCGATATAAATATATTATATGAATGGGAAAATAATTTATCTATTTGGCGAGTAAGCAATACACTGACCCCGTTTTCTAAGCATATACTCAGGGAATACATAAAAAATGCACATCTTGACATATACCAAACACGGCAGTTAAGGCTCATGATAGACCTAAAAGCCGGGGAAAAAAAACACCGCTCTATCGGAACCATTGACCTGTTTAACTTTGAACCTTTTCATTTACATGCAGGCGTTGGTATACTCATTAGTGAAGAAAAAGACCGGAAAAAAGGCTATGCTTCTGAAGCACTCCGTTTACTCATCACGTATTCTTTTGATATTCTTCAATTACATCAATTATACTGTAATATTCTTGAACATAATGATTCCAGTTTCAAATTATTCAAAAAACATGGTTTTGAAATTGTAGGTCAAAAAAAAGAATGGATAAAATCAGGGGATCAATGGCTTAGTGAATACATGTTACAGTTAATCAACAAGTAAATACCCCGGGCCCTTGAAAAACTCGGTTTACTATTGTAAAACTGCACCTTTTAGCGAAAAAATGTAATAAAGCCCGGGAACATGATGCAACAATCAATTACAACTTAACCCTGATACCCGGGCCAATTAAATAAAACCACTTTCCTTCTTCAAGAAAATAACCGCCTCCAAGGTACAGTGGAAATGTGAGTTTATTGTCTTTACTTGTCGGGTAAAGACTGCCTAACAAAACTGCACCAACATCCCTGCCCGTGTTCGCTTCAAAATTAAAAGCATTGAATGCAAGAAAACCGGCTCCAACTTTATAAGGCCTGTATTTGTTAATCTTATCAGGATGATAAAAGCTAAACTGTGCTATCATGGCCAGGCTGATCCCTCCAAAACTTCCATACCCGGCTTCTCCTTGTTTATTAATCAATAAACCAGCAGGAAATGAAACATCAATATCAAATTTATAATGCCGCTGTAAATAAATTTCAATTTTTTTTGATTTTCCTTCACCTCCATAATGATCTTTTTGATGAGAAACAATGATCTCGATTTTAGACCATTCATCCAAATTATAAGTCTTCCTGTTCAATGTATTGTTTAAATGAATATCTGTTGTTTTGCAATTATTATCATCATAAAAACGAGCCCTGGGAGATTCTTTTCCCGGACATATCACGACATCGTCAATGGTTCTCATTTCTACAAGATCACCATGCTTATCGGTGATCCTCACCTTAAATGATAAATATTGTTTTCCAAATAACTCTGTCATCGAGTCAATTTTATCTTCATGAAATGTAAACGTGATATCTTTAATAATTTTATCATGAAAAAGGGGGCCGCGTATACCTGATACCCGGCGAGCCTTCCCACCATAGTCAATATACATGTAATCAAACTCTCTTGGTTTTTGATATTCATCAACATTTATAGCATAACCAGTGGGTTGATTATGATTAAAAATAGAAATTTTATTTTTATTGAAATTGAGCGGGACTGTAAAGGTGTATTTACAAATTGTTGAAGAATGCAATACAGAATCACGGCTAAAATTTTTAACATCTTCAAAACGAAAAGCTGCTTTATGTAATCCTTCACCAATAATTTTTATTTCTATTCTCTCACCGGGATGCACCTTCAATGCAGACGTCCATTCCTCACCAGGGCGCAAAATACTAATCTTTTGAATGGAAGTTTCGGGAGTTACATCAAAATTTGTTATAAATCTTGCCTTGTCCCATTCCTTTATATATAAATATCCTTCGGATTTCCGATGATAATTATAAACATTTAAACGGCATAATACCCTGTTATTTGCCAGTTTTGTTTTGGTAAACAGCTCACCTATCAATACACCGCCAGGTTGTTCAGAATTTTCAATTCTGTAGGTTTGAGTGGTTTTTAAAAGATAATGATCCTGGATTTGTACTTCCGTACCCTCCCTTCTTGTGCTTTT
>CAYPTK010000220.1:0-4445 GCA_964413555.1 uncultured Bacteroidales bacterium
CTTCTGTAGCATTAGAAGTAAGCGTGAAGTCACCATTAGCAGCATCTGTAAAATAATTATTATTCTTTGCCGTACTCATGCTGAAATTATGGTTTATTACTGCAAAGTCTCCGAAATCATCAATGTCAGATGCTATATTATTTTGAATGTATACTTCTTTATCCTGCAAATGTACACCTCCAATATCTCTCCAATTATTATGCTGCAACGTGTTATTGTATACCTGTAAATAGCTACACGCGTTTAATCCTAAAGGGTTCCATACATTATAAATCACGTTATGATCAATAATTAAATCAGCAGGATAATGTGTGGAATCTTTCTCAATTTCTCCGTAATCCAGATAAACTCCAATATTTAACCAATCAGGACAATCATACATGATGTTATGATCTATTCTTAAACCATTCTTGCTCCTGCTTCCATCAATGATTCCGGCATCATGTACACGTGTAATGCAATTATAAAGCCTGTTATGGTGAATTCTTGCCTGTCCTTCTATTATTTCCCCGATATGATCATGGTCATTTAGTCCTCTTATGCTAATTCCACAATGCGGGGTATTATAGATGGTATTATAACCAATATTATGATTGACAGAGGGCGCACGCCTGTACCCGGTACTCAAAGCTCCCAATTCATTCAGATTATAGTTCACGTCATGTATAATACAGTTTAATACACTATTGCTGTTTCCCAACACGGTAACACCTGCTACATTGCTATATACAATTTTACTGTTTTTCAACACGTTGTTTGTTCCTGAAACTATGATCCCTGAATTATGTGCCCACTGTTGTTGGAAATTTCCTGAAGCATCATCACTATGTGTCACATATTTTACATCGAGGTCATCCAACACGTTATTGCCGGCAGGTGCAATGTCTGTTCTGGTATTGTATATATCATCTGTCGTAATGGATGTTGCAAACAGGTTCAAACTTTTTATGGTAACATTGCTGAACGTTCCAGCGCTATCTGGCCTGAATGCAAACGGGTATTTTTTAGCTTCAACAAGGTTTGATTCTCCGAGTGATGAAGCCGGAGCTCCACCATCCGGCATTTTAATATACAATGTATCGTTGTGTTTCCACCATTCTCCATTGGAAAGCAATGCAGTAACGCCACCCGTGGCAGCTACTGCAGCAGGGGCAGGGTTAAACAGATAATACCTGCTTTCTGCCGTGATGGCCCAGTTATCGCAATCTTTATAGCGGTTTGCACCAAATGCTTCTACTCTAATCTTTCCATCTACAATTTCCTGTATCGTTTCTGTTTGTCCATGACCATCCATTTTACATTGGGGGCTGGACAGGTTAATAAATATCTGGCCTCCTTCCCACAGGGCAGGGTCTTGTTCTGCATCAAATTCAAAATCAATGATTTCCCCTGTATTATAATCAATTCTATTTACACCATTCATTTCGGCCATCACCGGAGATAATACATAATCGTCATTTGTCTGGTCTGGCCAGCGGGTTAAGTATACCATTTTTTCATCTACAAATATTTGATTGGTCTGATCTGTTTCAGTGATATCCCAATCCATAATGGTTTTATAAACTCCACTTCCTGCATGTGTCCAATTTAATAAAGGTTCTGTACCTTTAATTATAACAGAATCATTCCCATTTGGTTGAATGGTAATGTTATCCACGTCTATTCTTACTTGTTCACGATAAGTTCCTGCATGAATAATTATGACATCACCTGATGATGCTGCATCGACAGCTGCCTGAATGGTTGCATATGTTTGTCCCTGGCCTACATGTCTGTCGGCAGTAAATGCTCCAATCATTATAAAAATTAATACTCCAGTTAAAATACTTTTTTTCATAAAATTCAAATTTAATGTTATATAAAATAAATTTACCTTACAAAGCTGAGTAAGGTCATTCTTTTAATGTTCAAATATACGCGTAAAAAGCACAAAAGTTTGGATACTTTTGAATCATTTCATGTAATTATGAAACATGAACGACAAAGGGGTTGTGTTGATAAATGTTCTGTCATTAATTTATATACTGATTAACATAAAAAAAGGGGATGCTATTTAAAAAAATAGTACATCCCCTTCATGGTTTAATGGTTTAATATTTTATTGGATAATTAATCGTTCTCTAATGATTCCGTTTTTAGTTGATATTTCGATGATATAATAACCATCATGTATATTTTCAAGTTGTGATAATGGAATGATTATATTGTTCTGATTATATTGTTCTGAATATAATTGAATTCCCATGATATTATAAATTGATACCTGCATATTTCCATCCACAGATTCAGCATTGATTTTAAGTTGACTTCCATCATTTGGATTGGGATATATTTCAACATCATTATTTTCTGATAATCCATTTATTCCTGTTGGTTCAAAATGGGCGGTAATGCTCATATCATGGTCCATTATGACGTCCTGTCTGACTTCAGAACTAACCACCGCTGTATCTCCTGTCCAGTTTGAGAAGGCATACCCGGCATCGGGAATAGCAAAAATATTGACAGTTGTACCTTCCAGGTATTCTCCCCCTTCTGGATTTAACCTTATACTTCCATTCGTGGCAGTTGTTGTCATCGTGTATATTTCTTTAAGCTCAAAATTAGCGGTGAGGTTTATATTTGAATTCATAACCACTGTAACGGTTTCTGAAGTATCTGTCATGTATCCTGTCCACCCGGTAAATTTATAAATATTTGAATCCGGTGATACTTGGATTTTCACTTCTGTTCCCTGGTTAAATTCACTTCCTTCCGGCCATTGTTTTTTAGTTCCGTTTGCATGGTCTATATTTAACTGAAACGTAGGAATAGGCGTGAAGTTGGCAGTAGCCGTAATGGATGAATCCATGGTGATTTCGACATATTCATCAGTGCTGCTTACATCTCCACTCCAATTATCAAAGGTATACCCCAGGATGTCTTTGGGGGCAAGGGTCACGTGTTCTCCTTCGCGGTACAGGCCACTGGCCGGGAACACTTCACCATTATTTGCCGTGACAGTCAGCTGATGTAATACAATGGGATCTGTTTTAGCACCGGCCTCCCATGCAGGTTTACCGTACTCATAAGCCCCGATATCCGGGGCACTACCTGCCACGTGGTCATTACAATAGGTATACACCCCGCTATCAATAGCTTCTAAAGCGTTAGCAGTAAGTGTAAAATCGCCATTGTCCGGATCGGTGAAATACGTGGATACCAGTCCGTCTGGATTGATATTATTCGTTACAATCCCATTTACTCTCCAATCGTCATGGATGGCTGCAAAATTATTTTGCAAAAATGAATACTTTGCATGATTATCCATGAAAAAGCCTGAAGGAATACTTCTACTGGAGCTATTATCTGCTTCTATTATCGTATTGTTCCAAATCCACATATCATCGGCTCCATTCACTGCAATAGGAAATCCAATGTCATAAATCACGTTGTGATCGACGATAAACTTCGCGGGCCTGTGTGGAATATCTTCATAAATATCACCAACGACACCCTGTCCATGGTCTATATAAACACCAATCTGCAGAAATTCCGGTGCACCATGCATTATGTTATGGTCAATCCGTAACCAATTTTTATTTTCTCCTGCTTCATCAAGATAAGCTGCATCGTATGCTCTAGCCAACGCGTTATAAATATGATTATGATGTATCCGAGCCTTCCCCTTGGAAGCTGAATCTGAATTTTTAATGTTTCGAATGGATATACCTGCATGGGTTGTATTGTAAATCGTATTATACCCAACCTGATGGTCTTTTGATTCTATATTCCGTTTCCCAAAATTAATGGCGCCGGCTTCTGCTACCACGTAATTCACATCATGAATAAAGCAGTTATATATTTTAGATTCTTCTCCAATAACGGAGACTGCCGAGGCAGAACTGTAAACTATGGTGCTGTTTTTCAGCATATTGTTTGTTCCAGACAGTATAAGGCCTGATTGCTGGTTCCATTGCACCTGATAATCACCCGAGCAATCATAACTATGTGTAACATATTTTACATTCAGGTTATCGAATACATTGTTGCTTGCAGACGATGTGTTTATACTGTTTAAATAATCATCATCTGTAGTGATGGATGTGGCAAACAGGAATAAATCCTTTATTGTGACATCGCTGAAGGTCCCCCCGACCTCCGGCCTGAATGCATATGGATATTTTTTTGCTTCAACCAGGTTGTCTTCTCCTAAAGAAGAAGCAGGTGCACCACCATCAGGCATCTTGAGGTATAATGTATCATTGTGTTTCCACCATTCCCCATTTGAAAGCAATGCAGAGACTCCCCCGGATGCTGCAACTGCAGATGGAGTAGGATTGAATAAATAATAGCGGCTGCCATTCCCTATATGCCAGTTTCCACAAGATTTATAGCGATGAGCTCCCCCTGCTCTTGTTCTTATTTTTCCATCCACAATATCTTTAATGGGGCCTGTCCATCCC
>CAYPTK010000221.1:0-4414 GCA_964413555.1 uncultured Bacteroidales bacterium
AGTGATGGCGCCACCTTCTCCAACCATGTAGTTAATGTCATAAATTATGTTATTGGTTATTTTAATTCTTTGGCCAGAGACAGATATAGCAGATGCAGCACTGTATTGAATAGAACAATTTTTAATTTCACAGTTGGTTCCGGTTAATACAATACCACTCCTTCCGTTATACATTCGTTGCCAGTTGCCATAGGCATCTTTTGTATGATAAACATACTTGATATTAAGGCTGTCAAGGACAACATTTTTTGCTTCAGAAAGCCCCTTAGCACCTGTTCCGACCGGGTCTTTTGTCACGTCATTTTTATAATAATTGTAATCACTATCCGTGGTAATGGATGTGGCAAAAAGAGTTAACCCTTTAATGGTTACGTTTTTTAATACACCAAGCATTCCTTTGGGACGGAACGCGAAAGGATATTTCTTGGCTTCTACCAGGTTTGATCCTGTGGTAGTGCTTGCCGGGGCATTCCCGTCTGGTGTTTTCACAAACAGGGTATCACCTTTTTTCCACCATTCACCGTCACCCAACAAAGCAGTAACACCGCCAGATGCTGCAACCGCCGAAGGCGTGGGGTTGAATAAATAATAATATGATCCTGAATCCACTACCCAGTTTCCATTGCTTGGTTTAGGAATGCCGGCAGTATCCCCTTTCGTTCTGACATTAATTGTATTTCCAGTTTTAGAATGAACAACACCTGTCCACCCCTGTCCATCTTTCATGTCAATTGGATTTGACAGGTTAATGTAAATATTGGCTCCAGCCCAACGCTCATCAGGTTCGCTGGAAATATCATTATCAATAAGGTCTTTGTTGCTATCGCTATGTTTTACCAAATCATCTATTTGTCCCAGGGTAGGATTGAGTACGAAATTATCATTGATGGGTTGCTTTGGCCAGCGGGCTTCGTGCATCATCACACCATCAATAAAAATTTGGTTCATCTGGATACTTTCAGTAATATCCCAGTCCATGACGGCTTTGTATACACCACTGCCTACACTTGTCCAGTCAAGCAATGGTTCACAACCATTCATAATTACTTCATCTGTTCCATTGGATTTGATGGTTAAATTCTCTACATCAATATTCACTCCTTCGCGGTAGGTACCCGCGTGAATAATGATCACGTCTCCTGATGAAGCCGCGTCAACAGCTTCCTGTACTGTACTGTATGTTTGTCCCGAACCCACGTGCAAATCAGCTCCCTGCACATGCCAGGCGGCCAAGATCATACTGAATACAATTAAAATACATTTATTAATTTTCATGATTAAAGATTTTAAATGAAAGAAATAGAATTTTAAGGTTACTTATATAGTAACTATATACATTTTATGTATACATAAATAAAGATATACAAAGAATTAAACTATAGTTTAGCAGTTTAGTACAAAAATACAGCATATCAAATCAATGAAGTAAACACGATGTATAAATTTTATACATCGTGTTGTAATTTCGTGATTTGTTATCCAATTTTATATTAAAAATATATACGGAAATATATGCGAAAAGTTTAGGTAAACGTGAAAAACATGTTTTTTTACCCGGGATATATTTTTTCCCAAAGGGTTTCCAGGGTTTTTCATATGCTGCTTCATTTTTTATAGTGTTATGTCACACCTGAGATGACGGTTAGGTTGAAGGAATTATTACCCCCCTTAAACCCAAATTATGTATTAGAACTTCGTAATGAGCATTAAAAATACGATAAAACAAGGATTAATGCAATGCCTTGTTTAGAAGTAATAGATTTTCTAATGCATATTTTGGGTTAAAAAGAGTACTATAATTTTTGTATATTTATGACTGTTTTTCTCTTTAATACATTCCATATTCATAAATTTTTTAAAATGCAAAACAGATTTAACTTATTCACAATATTTTTTATTATTACAGTAACTTGCCTGGCACAGAATACACCCTGGCAAATAGAAGCAACAACACGGGAAGCCGATTTTATACCACCTTCAATAGGAAATGGGATGTTGGGGATACGGCCCGCTCGAAATTGCATGCACATGGATAAGATTATACTCAATGGTGTATATGATAAACTTACCGCGACGTATGCAACCCTCCCCGGGAAGTATGAAATGATTCAACAAGCCATTGACTTTGCATCAATGGATATTGAAGTTGATGGTGTGCTGGCCTCTGATATTGATAACCAAAGAAACTGGACACAACAATTAAATTTAAAAGAAGCCTGTTTAACTACTTCGTTTAATTTGCAGGATAAATTAGAGGTAACCCATTCATTATACGCGTTAAGGCATTTAGCTTCAACAGGAATGGTTATTGTTCAGTTTAAAGCGCTTGAAGATGTGACATTTACCGTCTATGATTTTTTTAAAATACCTGAATCCCATGAAGGCAGTGTAGCGCTTTTTGATACATACCAAGTCAGCCAGAGGGAAGAACATTATATTGACATATTTAAAGTCTCAACAAAAAGTGTTGAAGGAAATCAGCAGTTTGGTGCTGCCAACACGTATCTCTTTGAAAACGGGAAACCCGAGTTAAAGTATGAAAATAATAAAGGATTAGAACAACAATTGTATTTTCAACATCAATTGAAAAAAGGAGAGCAATTTGAAGTATGTATTATTGGTTCTGCATGTGCTTCAGAATATTTTTCCGATCCTTTAAATGAAGCCGAACGATTGAGCATCTATGCCAAATTACAAGGGAAAGAAAAATTGCTTCAGAATCATAGAGAAGCCTGGAATGAATTGTGGGAAAGCGATATTATTATTGAAGGGAACCTGCGCGTGCAACAAGACGTGAGGCTGGCGCTTTTTAATTTATACATGTCGGCCAGGGAAGGCCTTCCATTGGCAATCCCACCTTTAGGATTAAGTGATATTGGATGGCGTGGCCATATATTCTGGGATTATGAATTATGGATGTACCCGGCGTTATTATTATTGCACCCGCGAATTGCAAAGGAAGGGCTGAATTACAGGTATCATTTATTGGACGCGGCCAAACAAAATGCATCTCTCATGGGGTATGAAGGAGCCAAATTTCCATGGCAATCTGCAAGGTCAGGAGGAGAAGAAACACCTCCTATGTTTTTGACCGGGCCTTATCAACATCATATTACAGGCGATGTTGCATGGGCGTTTTGGAAATATTATCAGCTGGCCAATGATAAAACGTGGTTAAGAGAAAAAGGTTATCCTGTTATTAAAGCAGTAGCTGACTTTTGGGTAAGCAGAGCAGTAAAAAATGCAAATGGGAAATATGAAATATTAAATGTAGTTTGTCCTGATGAATTTGCTGAAAACGTGGATAATAATGCATTTACAAACGGGGTGGCCATAGAGTCAATAAATATCGCGTTAAAAGCTGCCCGAATTCTTGAAAAGCCTGCAGGAGAAAAATGGGAAGAAGTGGCTGAAAATATTGTAATCCATTCATTTGACGACGGAACAATTAAAGAGTATAAAGGATACGACGGCGACTCGATTAAACAAGCGGATGTTAATCTTTTAAGTTTTCCATTATCCTTTATAAAAGACAAAGAAATTATAAAAAAGAACGTGGAATATTATAGCCCGGTGCTTACATATAACGGCCCGGCCATGAGTCATAGTGTTTATGCTGTCTTATCAGCCAGGATGGGAGCATGTGACAAAGCAAAAGAATTTTTTGACCAATCATATATTCCTCATAAAATTGGCCCGTATGGCTTAATTAGTGAGGCAAAAGTAAATGTAAAACCCTATTTTTTGACCGGGGCCGGGGGAATGCTACAAGCCATATTGTTCGGATTTGCAGGCCTTGAAATCACCGACGATGGGTTAGTACGAAACAATAATACCTGCCTGCCAAAAGGGTGGAAGTCCATTACCTTAAAAGGGATAGGAAAAGAAAACAAAACATTCGTGGTTGAATAAAAGCGTGCATAAGGGGTGGTATGTTAAATCATAAATCCCCATCCCCTGGTTGTTGGGTGAAGTACCTTCGCTGGGAACGTGTAACAACGTCAGCAGCATTTATAGGCCGATTCTTATGGGCGCAATATTGTAATTTAAATGGATAATTACATTACATCAAATAAATAAAAAGTTTGCTAAATTTGTAGTAATAACTTTTTTTATTTTAATTTCATCAATTTATAAAAAAATATCAATATGAAACAAGCATGATTAAAATAATTATTAAACTCACACGAGAATGATTATTTTAATCATGCGGTTCCATATGACCATTGAAAATTTAAAAATAAACAGATGAAAAAACGAATAAAAATACTCATCGCGATAAAAATTTTAATATTTTTTGCATTTAAGATGTATGGAGGAGAACTGCATGTAGGTTCCTCACAAACCTATAGTACTGTGCAGGCAGCAGTCAATGCATCATCTCCCGGAGACACGATAGTGATTCATGCCGGGA
>CAYPTK010000222.1:0-1696 GCA_964413555.1 uncultured Bacteroidales bacterium
TTAATCATGCGGTTCCATATGACCATTGAAAATTTAAAAATAAACAGATGAAAAACATAATTTCATACTTTATTATCATCGGCATTCTGTTTACCCATTGTAAAAATCAACTTGAAACAGAATCCTATTTACCTGACATCACTGGCAGCTTAGGAGAAGTATTGGTCATTACCCCCAAAAGCAAATGGGAATCTGAAATAGGCGATACTTTAAAGGCTATCTTGAAACAACCCGTCAGAGCACTTCCTCAAACAGAAGAAATGTTTGATGTAATAAGAATGCCTCCCACGGATTTTAATAAAGCATTAAAGCATCACAGAAGTATCATTATTGTCAGAACATCTTCTACATATGAAAAACCTGCATTCAATATTGAAAAAAATTTATGGGCAGAACCACAAATTGTGCTTAAAATATTTGCTCCCAATGATGCAGATTTAAAAAACGTTATCATCGAAAAACAAAACGAAATCGTTGAAGCCATAAAAATGAAAGAGATGCAACGATTAAAACAGGCTCATAAAATCAGAGCTAATGAAGATGGAATGAGAAAATTAAAGAAAAAACATCATGTTCAATTAACATTGCCTTCAGGATATAATATTGCAAAAGACACCAACAATTTCATTTGGATTGCTCATGAAACCGGGCTCACCAGCAGAGGTGTTTTTGTATACTACTACCCTTACAGAGATACAAATACATTTTCAAAAGAATTTTTAATCAACAAGAGGAATCAATTATTAAGAAAATATGTGCCCGGGCCTTCAGGCGGTTCATATATGTCTACTGATAAAAATTACCCAACACGCTTTGAAGAATTTGGCATGAACGGGCGATATTCTGTAGAATTAAAAGGATTATGGAATTTACAGGGAGGAGGATTCATGGGTGGGCCATTCGTCAGCTTTACCACATTAGACAAAAAAAGAAACAGGGTGGTTACAGTTGAAGGATTTGTATATGCACCTGCGGATGAAAAAAGAAACCTGGTATGGGAAATAGAATCTATCCTTTATACCCTGGAAATACCTGAAAACACGTAGCAGTCTGAACTCCCGGGGATGACGATTAAGTTTTTTTGCAGTTCTATAAATCATGAATGATTTGATTTTTAATCAAATCGTCAAATGTTTCCCTTTTGTTGATCAGGTAATCCTTTCCCTCGTGGATCATAATTTCTGCAGGACGGTATCTTGAATTATAATTCGAAGACATTACAAAACAATAAGCACCGGCATTTTTAAACGCCAGGTAATCTCCTTCAAAAATTTCCGGAATTTTGCGGTTATAACCAAACGTGTCTGTTTCACAAATATACCCGACAATCGTGTATATCCGGGGCCTGTTAAAAGGATGCGAAATATTTATTATTTCATGATAAGCATCATAAAACATGGGCCTTATTAAATGATTCAAACCTGTATCCAAACCGGCAAACACTGTAGAGGTAGTTTGTTTAATAACATTGACCTTAGCAATAAAATACCCGGACTCGGAAACCAAAAATTTCCCGGGTTCAAATAACAAGGTCAAATCCTTTCCATATTCTTTACAAAATTGCCTGAATCGCTTTGAAATTCTTTTACCAAAATCCTCAATATTTGTTTCAATATCATCAGATTTATAACTTACTTTAAATCCACTTCCAAAATCAATATAATCTAATCCTGAAAAATCTTTGGCTGTATTGAGC
>CAYPTK010000222.1:1706-4309 GCA_964413555.1 uncultured Bacteroidales bacterium
ATTTCAGCACCTTTTAAAAAAACTTCGGCATCAAGTATATCCGATCCGGTGTGCATATGAATGCCTTCCAGTTTAATATTATTTGCAGCTACGACTCGTTGTACGTGTGGCATTTGATGAACCGAAATACCAAATTTCGAGTCAATATGCCCGACTGAAATTTTTGTATGCCCCCCCGCCATAATATGTGGATTGACCCTGATGCCAATAGGAACTTTATTGCCATATTTATGTCCAAATTGCTCAAGAATTGAGATATTATCAATATTTATTTTTACACCTGCTTCTATAGCCTGGTCATATTCATCCATAGAAACACAATTTGGTGTATATATAATATCTCGTGGTTTAAAACCTGCTTTTAACGCGAGATATACTTCCTGTATTGAAACAGTATCTATACCTGTACCAAGACGATTAAAGTATTTTAAAATATTAATATTTGTCAATGCCTTGCATGCATAATGCAATCGCAGGTTCACATGATCAAATGCATTACAAATCCTGTCATACTGGGATTTAATGATTGATGTATCATATATGTATAACGGGGTGCCGTATTTTTTGCACAAATCTGTTACTTTAATATCCCCAATAAAATAATGTCTGTTTATTAATTCCATAATGTTTTATATTTAGGATGTAAAGATAATAACATACATATTACTATCATAACAAAAAAATGATCTTTCTTTAATTTCTGTTTTCATGTAGTTACATACCTTAAAAAATCAAAACCTGTTATATCAGAAAAAATATGACAATTATATTTTTTAAAAAAGTTATTGTATTAAGAATTTTAATAATTAAAAAAAAAATGTATTTTTGAAATTCATTATAATTAATGCAATTAGCATGAAGAGATTTATTCAATTGGGACTGATCTTTACATTTATAATCGTAGTAGGGTTTGATATTCGTACCCTTAATTTCGAAAAAGCAAAGAATAATAATGTTTGTAAAGAATTGAAAGGCACTGTTCTCTTATATATAATTTTTGTTGACAGCGACGAAACGTTCCCATGGACTGAATTTGATATTGAAACCACGTTGGACTCTGTTAATAACGCGACTGAATGGTTGGAAAAACAGGCCAAAAACAGCAATATCATATTAAATATAAAAACTGATTACTATATTGGAAATGAAAGTACAACTGTAGACCGGGACCTTCCCGGGGAATCCGTGAAAGTTTCGATCATGGAACCTGATCTGAAACAGGGGATGCATGAACTTAACTATTGGGCTGATAGAATCGTAAGAGAGGTAGGAGAATCATTGCCAACGATTAATAAAGAAGGATTGACAGAAATAGAAAAACCAAGAAATAAAGAACGTCTGGTGGCTTATTTAAGAGATTATTATCATGTAGAAAGTGTTGCTCTTTTTTTCATGGTAAATAATTATTTTAAAAAAGATATATCAGTACCTATTAATGTTTTAACCAATGATGACGTTGAATTTTCTATTGTCAGCTATAAATATTCCTCTGATATCGCACACAATCTGCTTCATTTATTCGGGGCAGCAGATCTCTATGAAACACCTTTCAGGCATAGCAAAAAGAAAATTGAATTCGCGAAAGAAGAATTCCCGTCTGAAATCATGCATGACCCGTATGGGAAAAGCCTGGATCAGTTAAACATTAGTGAATTCACTAAATATTTAATCGGGTGGAGCAATAATTTGGATTCTAAGTATAAAACTTTATTAAAAGACAAATTAATTATTGACTTTTAATAAACGCATGTAAATCACATTAATTCAATGAATTGCATTAATGTTCGTAATTTTAAAAAAGAAAAAAAAACAATAATGAAAAGAAAATTATTTTGTTTGTTAAAAATTTTCGATAAATTTGAAGCAAATTACTTGAATAATCAAGATTAATTTACGATTTTTGTTTTTTTAAAAATATTATTTTTATATTTACTACACATTATTTTCAAATTCAAAATAACTGAATAAAAATTAAACCTTATGTTGACTACATTAACAATCAAAAAGACAAAATTATTAGCGATATCATCGCTGATCATTTTAATTGTAAGTTGTTCGGGAAAGAAAAACCAAGATGATGAAGTTAGTGTTGACAGAGAAGAAATAAATAAAGATATGAAAGTATTGAAAAGCGATTTACAAGAGACTAAGAAAATCTTTTACTCGCTTCCTTCTCCTCTCGAAACAGCTATGCTCTTGAAAAATGCAGATGCCGAATATGATGAATCATTATTGAATCCGATTAATAATGCTTCAAATTACACGACCAATAAAAAAATGGCATTAAATCTCGGTATTTATACAACAGATTTAAGCTTTGCCAGTTTATTCGATCAGACACAGACTACAATCGAATATATGGGTGCATGTAAAGAAGTAGCTGACAGGCTGGGTTTGTTAGAAGTCTTTGGAGATAGTACAATTAAGAGGCTGGAAAATAATATTAATAATCGTGATGTAATTATGGATGTTATTTCTGAAACTTTAATGTCCTCAAGTTCGTATTTAAAAGAAAATAATAGAGCTCCATTAGCATCTATTGTTTTAATTGGTGGTTGGATTGAAGGATTATACATTTCAACGCAATTAGTAAAAGATATATC
>CAYPTK010000223.1:0-4220 GCA_964413555.1 uncultured Bacteroidales bacterium
CAAAACCAACAGATTCACAAAATTTAATGATTTCTGTCCGGATAGGGATTACTTTATAGCGGCCATAATAAACGGAACGAGCAAATTGGTCCCCAATATTTACACATAATCTGCATCCATTGTCTAAAACCCGGTAACACTCATTCCAGACAAGATTAAGATTATTAATATATTTTTCATAACTTTCATTATAACCAATTTGATTTTCCGAACCATAATCTTTTAATTGCCAATATGGAGGAGATGTTATTACCAAATGAACTGAATTATCTGATAACAGGTTCATTTGTCGGCTGTCACCATGTACTATTTTATGATTTGTTTTCATTATTTCTCTTTTTGCAAAGTTAAAAAAATGGAGTTTAAAATAAAACACGGGATATTTTTTAGTTGATCAGGTTTGAAGCCAAAATCACTCCTTATAATAGTAAAATTGGTTTATTTCCTGTCATTTTAACCCAAATTATGTATTAGAACTTCGTAATGAGCATTAAAAATACGATAAAACAATGCAATGCCTTGTTTTGAAGTAGTTTTAACGTGTAATAGATTTTCTAATGCATATTTTGGGTTTAACCCATATAAAAATTAAATCGGTTAAATGAGGCGTTTTTGAGAAAAGTAGTGTAAAGATCATAAGCATAGATAAGGGCAACATGAAAAGTTCCTGGCCATTGGCCGTGGTTAAGAAACAAAAACAGGCCAGGGAGATTTTTTTTGATCGTATTCTGTTAGTCCCCTCTTATAATCACGTTTGTATGATTGCTATGATTATTGATAAAGGCATGCAAGTTGTATTTTAAGACGTTCAGTCCTTTTCCGCCCAGTGTTTTATGATTTGTATTCACAGGCTGTAAATACAAATTGCCTTTAATGGAATGGATGATGGTTCGTATGTCTTCATTGTTTAGCATAGCATCTACAGTCGTTCTGAACTCATGGGGAACGGCCCGGGCAGTTAATATGTAGATGGACTGTTTAACATGTTCCATCATGGTATCATTGAAATGCCTTCCCACTATCATTTGATATTTACGAGTCTCCAATGGCGCCTTGATGTCCATGGCCACGTAATCAACGAGCTGATCGTCAATTAAGCGTTGCAATAACAAAGGATTCGTGCCGTTCGTGTCGAGTTTGATTTTTAGCCCGTATTGTTTAATTTGACGGGTAAAAGGCACGAGAGATGCATGAAGGGTGGGCTCTCCCCCGGTAATAACTACTGCATCGAGCAGTAGCTTATTTGTATGGATCCATTCCAGAATTTCCCCGGCATCTTTTTGTCCAGTGGTTTTAATTTTTTCAGGCAGTACCAGTTCAGGATTATGACAATAATTGCACCTCATGTTGCACCCGGGAGTGAATACAATGGATGAGATATGGCCGGGATAATCAACCAGGCTTTGTTTTTGAAAGCCTCCGACGGGAAGGGTCTTTTCATCAGGGAAAAAACATTGTCCCTGTTCAACAGGCGGGGCCGTATTCATGCATTCCTTCATGAGTTTAAAATGTTATATTTTAGTATGTTTTTTATCGAAAGTTTTAATAATCATATCAATATCAAAAAAAATCATCAATGGCTTAATTCTTCTGTTTCACAATATGCTTTTTCGTCTTCATTTTCTTTGTTTTGATCAACACCTCCCTTGTCAAACAAGGCCCTTTCTTTAAATTCTTCCTGTTTCCCTTCGTTCCATTGGTCAACAGGCCTTAAGTATCCTACAATTCTTGAAAATACGGTGCATTTTTGTTCTTTCCCGATTGCCTGGCATTTTGGGCAGTGTTCATGCTCACCGAAAATATACCCGTGGTCGGGACAGATGCTGAATGTAGGGGAAAGTGTCAGATATGGCAGTTTAAAATGGTGCGTGATTTTTTTAACCAATTGTTTTACAGATTCTACAGGCAATTGATTTTCGCCGATGAACGTGTGGAAGACCGTTCCGCCCGTGTATTTGGTCTGCAAAGCATCCTGTAACTTCAATGCTTCGAAGAGGTCATCTGTGTGGTTTACAGGCAGTTGTGTTGAATTGGTGTAATAGGGTTGTGCCCCGTTTTTGCATGCTTTTTCATTCGCGACAATGATGTCAGGGTATTGCACTTTGTCAATCCTTGCCAGTCGGAATGATGTGCCTTCAGCCGGGGTAGCTTCAAGGTTATAAATATGTCCTGTTTCATCCTGGAAACGTTCCAGGTGATCGCGCATGAAATTCATTACCTTCACGGCAAATGCATGGCCTTCGGTTGATGTAATGTCCTTGCCCATGATGTTCAGGCACGATTCATTCATGCCAAGAATACCAATCGTGGAAAAATGGTTGTTCCAGTACGCGCCATTCTTCTGGTGCAAATGACGAAGATAGAATTTTGAATAAGGATATAAGCCTTGTTCTGTTAACCGTTCAATGACTTTCCGTTTGATCTCGAGACTGTTTTTTGCCATTTCCATGAGCCATTCAAGACGCTGGAAGTAGTCATCCTCGGATTTTGCCTCGTATCCCAGTTTGGGCAGGTTAATGGTGACCACTCCTACTGATCCGGTCAGCGGGTTTGCACCAAATAATCCTCCGCCGCGTTTTTGCAATTCCCTCTTGTCGAGTCTTAAGCGGCAGCACATACTGCGTACGTCATCCGGGTCCATGTCAGAATTAACAAAATTAGAGAAATACGGGATCCCGTATTTGGCCGCCATTTTCCATATCAGGTCATAATCACGGTTGTTCCAGTCAAAATCCCGCGTGATATTGTACGTGGGAATAGGAAAAGAGAATACGCTGCCATTGGCATCGCCTTCGAGCATGACCTCTGCATATGCTTTGTTAAACATGTTCAATTGTTCCTGAAATTCTCCATATGTCTTATCCTGGATTTTTCCCCCGATAATGACCGGCTGGTTTTTCAGGAATTCAGGCACGATCAGATCCATCGTGATGTTGGTGAATGGCGTTTGAAATCCTACCCTGGTCGGGACATTCATGTTAAATAAAAACTCCTGCAGGCATTGTTTCACTTGTTCATAATCAAGATGGTCATAATGAATGAACGGGGCCAGGTAAGTGTCGAAGTTCGAGAACGCCTGTGCCCCGGCAGCTTCGCCCTGCATGGTATAGAAAAAATTGACGATTTGCCCGAGCGCGGCTCTCAGGTGCTTGGCCGGCTTGCTTTGTGTCTTGCCTTCTACTCCACGAAATCCTGTTAACAACAGGTCCTCCAGGTCCCATCCAACACAATATACACTTAAAAATCCAAGGTCGTGAATATGAAAGCGGCCCTTTTTGTGTGCATCACCAATCTCTTTGGGATAAATCTGGTTTAGCCAGTATTGTGAGCTGACAAGGGTTGAGACATGTTGGTTCAGCCCTTGTAATGAATAGGTTGAATTAGCACTTTCTTTAACCCGCCAGTCTTTCAAGTTAATATAATCTTCAATGATATCAATATTGGAAAACATTTCTTTAGCATCCCGGATATTTTGGTGTTGAAACCGGTAAATAATGTATGCTTTTGCAGCTTCGTATTCTTTGTTTTCAAAAAGTGTCTGTTCTACAAGGTCTTGTATTTGTTCCACCGTGGGAGGTGTGCCGTGGATATCAGTCCCTAACCTGGCAATGACTTGTTCTTTGTAATCACCGGCTTTATTCCGGTCAGGATTCCCGACTGCACGCAATGCCTTAAAAATGGCAAAAGTGATTTTTTCTCCGTCAAAAGGGACCTGTTGACCGTCCCGTTTAGTAATGTTTACACTGGTTAAAGCTGCATTTTTTTTCATTCATAAATTTTTTAAATATTACTACTATAGTTGTATGCAGCTTCGAGGAAAATAAGAAGGAAGGTTTACATTTGTATTCCACTCCTTTGCTTTTCGCCCGAAAGCTACGGATCACGATTTACCGGCAGGTTTTCTGGCTCATCTTGTTTTAACCGCCTTCTCACCCTTCTCATTGTTAAGGATAATGACATCCATGTTAAAACATTGTTAAGAATTACAGCTGCGGGGACAGCTCCTGATTTTCACAGGATTCCCTCTTTCATCCAGGCAAAGTATTAGTTCACTAAGGAACCGGCAAATCCAGAACAATTTTACGTTAATTTAACGTTTTCTTAAAATTAAGTTTTTCACAATTTTGATTAAAATATTTTGATAAGCCTTATCTTTAACGGGAATTTGAATTGTTAATAAAATATTTTAAAATTTTAAACTGAATTATAGACAGATGAAC
>CAYPTK010000224.1:0-4214 GCA_964413555.1 uncultured Bacteroidales bacterium
GCCATGGCCAAAACACGACCGTTTGATCAGCACGCGGAGCAATATGAACAATGGTTTGATGACAATATTCATGTTTATAAATCAGAAATAGAAGCTGTCCGCGAACTCATTCCGGCTGAAGGACGTGGAATTGAAGTAGGTATAGGCAGTGGCAAATTTGCCATCCCGTTAAATATAAAAGAAGGAATTGACCCGTCTGTTGAGATGAGAAATAAAGCACGAGCTAAAGGATTGAATGTAATCAACGGCATTGCCGAACAATTACCTTATAAAAATGAAAGCATTGATTATATATTGATGGTGACCACCATTTGCTTTGTGGATAATCCGCGCGAGGCATTTTCTGAAGCCAAAAGAGTATTGAAAAACAACGGATCACTGGTCATTGGCTTTGTTGACAAAAACAGTCCTGTAGGCAGGCAATATGCTGCCAATAAAGCGAAAAGCGTGTTTTATAAAGATGCTGTTTTTTATAGTACACGTGATATCTATGCATTATATGAACACGATGGTTTTATCATAGATCAAACCGTTCAAACAGTTTTTACCCCCCTGGGCCAGGTAAACATGGTACAACAACCAAAACAAGGCCATGAACAGGGTAGTTTTGTCGTGGTCAGGGGAATAAAACGGGTCTAAACACTAACCTGACAAATGCTTGTTTTTATAGGCCTCAAGCACGTCATGATGAACAAACGCCAATTCCATATCAAGGGCATCGTCCATTGTAAACCAATCCATTTCAGATACTTCACCCGGATCGGCATCGGGTTCTCCATGTCCAATACCATAATAGATTTGCACGACATTATGTATTTCTTTACCCGGGAAAATTTCATCAAAATACCCGAGATGTGTTGGTTCAAAATCAAGCCCTGTTTCTTCTTTTACTTCTCTTATCGCGGCATCTCTCGCGGTTTCATACAATTCAATGTGCCCGCCGGGCAGGCACCAGTATCCTTTAAACGGGGATACTTCACGTTTGGTTAGTAATACTTTGTTCTGATCATCCGGGTGAAAAATGATCGCGCCAGCTGTTGGTTTGGGTCGGTTCATATGTCTTTATTATTTTATTTTTCCAGGTGCAAATTTATTTAATTTATTTAATTTAGGTTGTATGATGTACTGGCAATATGGCTGGCCTTCATGTTTTTTATAAAAGTTTTGATGTTTTTCTTCGGCTTCATAAAACACCTCGAAAGGGACTAATTCCGTCACGACAGGGTTTTCATGAATTCCGGCCTTATTTAATTGCCGGATATATTCTTCAGCTTTTTGCCTTTGTTGGTCAGAGGTATATAAAATGACAGACCGGTATCGCGTTCCCGTATCATTTCCCTGGCGGTTTCGTGTTGTCGGGTCGTGTGTCTTGAAAAAAACATCCAGCAATTCGTTAAAATGTATCACGAGTGGTTGAAAGACAATTTTCACCACTTCCGCGTGTCCCGTTTTTTCCATGCAAACCTCATGATAAGAAGGATTTTTTGTTGTCCCCCCCGAGTACCCCGGGACAACTGAAACAACTCCTTCAAGTTGCTGAAAAACAGCTTCCGTGCACCAAAAACAGCCACTCCCGAAGTAGACTGTTTCATGCTTGTTTTGATATTCTTCTCTTTTCATCTGTTTATATTTTTAAATTTAATGGCCAGATAGCTCGCCCCGCTAACAGCGGGGGAGCTCGCCATGTATTTCTATTTTTTTGACATTCACGTTTTAATAATTACTCGTTTGCATGAAATAATATAATACAAAATAAATGCCATATTATTATGATAATACAATGAATTAATTTTTTGGAACAATATTTGTTTATATTGATTTTTAACAATTTAAAAAAGGAGGAACATCATGAAAACATTAATGATTTATTTAACAGGTATCCTGTTTTTAACAGGATCATATGCTCACGGTCAGCACCGGGGCATGTCACAAAGAGGAAGCATGCATCACATGAAAGGACAGGGAATGATGCAGGGACAAAAGGGTTCGGTATGCCCGATGCATAAACAGATGATGCATCGAAACATGCCAATGAAAAAGTATATGATGATAGTTCAATGTTTGCCTAATATGGCTGCACAACTGGATTTAAATGACAATCAGGTGGAGAAAATAGTGAATATACAGGTAGCTTATCAGAAAGAGAGGCTCGACAGCAAAGCACAACTCACGAAACAAAGGATCAAAATGAAAAATTTATTAGATCAAAACGCTGATGCTGAAGAAATAAAGAAACATTTGGAAGCATGTTCAAAAATTAAAATTGATTTGAAATTAGCAGCTTATGAAGCAGCTAATAAAATGCTCAATGTATTATCAGATCAACAAAAAGAGGACTTTGAAGAAATGATTATGCAATGCATGAATGAAAATTGTATGACACGAAATATGATGTTTAACCAATAAATTAAATGATAATGCATGAATTTGGATGTCACGGCTTAGGCATAGGATGGGGATGGATCATCGGGATCATTGTCCTTTTAATCATTATACTGGTGGTCTTAAGGTCTGCTGGTAGACAAAAAAGAGCTGAATATAAAGATAATAAAACAGCTTTAGACATACTCGAAGAACGATATGCAAAGGGTGAAATTAATAAAGATGAATTTGATGAACGGAAAAAAGATTTAATCTAACATATCATGGATAATCAACACCCGAAACACCATGAAGGGCATACATCTCATCACCAAATGATGATCAGGGATTTCCGGTCACGTTTTTGGATATCCCTGGCCATCTCTGCCCCTATTCTCCTTTTATCTCCAATGATTCAGGATATCATGGGATACGAGATTCAATTTAGCGCGGACAAATATATCCTTTTTATCTTGTCAGCGTTCGTGTTTTTTTATGGAGGATGGCCATTTTTAACCGGGATAGTAAATGAAGTAAAGCAGAAACAACCCGGCATGATGACACTAATTGCCGTTGCCATTACTGTAGCATTTGGATATAGTACGGCTACAACGTTCGGGCTTAAAGGGAAAACCTTTTTCTGGGAATTGGCAACACTGATTGATGTAATGTTACTGGGCCATTGGATCGAAATGAAATCTGTTGCCAGTGCCTCCCGGTCACTACAAAAACTGGTTGAATTAATGCCTTCCGAAGCACATAAAATATTAAATAATGGAGAAACACGCGATGTAAAGGTCAATGAATTATCACGAGAAGATAAAGTATTAATTAAACCCGGGGATAAAGTCCCGGTTGATGGTATTGTCTATGACGGGAAAAGCAACGTGGATGAATCAATGGTGACAGGTGAATCAAAGCCTGTCAGAAAGCAAAAAGATGATCATGTTATCGGGGGGACAATCAATGGCAACAGCTCACTTAAAGTGAAGGTTGAACAAACCGACGATAAAGCATATCTCAATAAAGTGATTGAAATTGTACGCGAAGCACAAAACAAGAAATCAAAATCCCAGAACCTGGCGAATAAAATAGCCTTTTGGCTGACCATTATAGCTTTATCCGTTGGCTTTGGAACTCTAATAACCTGGTTGACTATAGGAAAACCCTTTGTTTTTGCTCTTGAACGCATGGCCAGTGTTATGGTTATTACATGCCCGCATGCACTGGGATTGGCAGTACCTTTGGTTGTTGCAATATCCACTTCCATATCGGCTCAACGAGGTTTATTAATCCGCGACCGGACAGCTTTTGAGAACTCGAGGAAAATATCTCTTTTAGTATTTGACAAAACCGGGACACTCACGAAAGGAAATTTTGGCGTAACTCGATATGGTTCATTACATGACGAGTACACGGACAAGGAGATTCTTAAGTATGCAGGTGCACTTGAATCCGAATCAGAGCACCCTTTAGCAATGAGTATATTGAAAAAGGTTAAAGAAGAAAGCATGGATGTTCCTTCAATAAAAGATTTTAAAAATTTAACCGGACAAGGAATCGAAGCCAAAATAAATGGGGAAAAAGTGAATGTTGTCGGGCCAAATTATTTAGACAAAAACAATATTAAAAGACCTGATAAAGAGCAGGAAAACAAATTGGAAACAAAAGTATATGTTGTCTTGGAAGATGAAGTAATAGGTTTTATATCCCTTGCAGACGAAATAAGAAAAGAATCATATGAAGCGATAAAAACACTTAAAAAAAACGGGTTAAAAGTTTACATGATGACAGGAGATAATGAAGAAACTGCCAGAAATGTAAATGACATCCTTGAACTTGACGGGTATTTT
>CAYPTK010000225.1:0-4177 GCA_964413555.1 uncultured Bacteroidales bacterium
CCTACGTTTTTACGTTGCTTGCGTCACCCGACCCGAACCAGCTCACACCCTTAGCGGCCCCGCCGCCGCCGCCCCCCCGGGGGGGGGCTTTATACTTTTATACCTTTATACTTTTATACCTTTATACTTTTATACCTTTATACTTTTATACCTCTATATCCTTTATACCTTTCTTTCCCTTTTATAATCATTCTCGTGTGTGCAAAAATTGATTATTTTTTACATGCTCGGTTTATAATATTCTTTATATATTTGATACAAAGATAAAAATAATAAATATTTTTTTTAAGTACATTTTTAAGCACGGTAAATTCTATTACCTTTGTCTTTGTTTTTTTCTTATATTATGCTTTTAACAATCATTTTAACGTAAAATTATGGCCTATAAGGAAATCATAAATGACCTTAAGAATAAAATTTATCATCCTGTATATTTCCTGATGGGAGAGGAGGCGTATTATATAGACAAAATAAGTGATTATATAATGAACAACGTGTTGGATGAAGCGGAAAGATCGTTTAATCAAACCGTATTATACGGAAAAGATACAAATATTAATGATGTTATTAATGCTGCTAAACGATACCCAATGATGGCCAATCAACAGGTTGTTATTGTTAAAGAGGCTCAACACCTTAAAAATATTGAAAACCTGGTATATTACCTGGAAAAACCGCTCAAATCCACGGTGTTGGTTATTAATTATAAATATAAAAAACTTGACAAACGAAAGCAGCTATATAAAAAACTCCAGAAAAATGCACTTGTATTTGAATCCCCGGTTATATATGACTATAAAATTCCCGGCTGGATAGAACAATATGTCAAAGAACATCAATGCACAATCGCTCATGAAGCATCAACGTTGTTAACCGAATATCTTGGGAATGACTTAAATAAGGTAGCCAATGAGCTCGATAAATTAATTTCTACACTTCCTGCAAATGAACATAATATAAGCATAAAGCATATAGAAAAAAATATAGGAATAAGTAAAGATTATAATACTTTTGAGTTACAAAAAGCATTGTGTAATAAAGACATATTGAAATGCAACCGCATTGTTAAATATTTTGGACAAAACCCTAATGCCAATCCATTTCCATTGATTATTGCCTCACTTTATTATTTTTTTAGCAAACTGCTCGGGTATTATTATATCATTGAAAAAATGAAGGATAAATCAAAAAATAATATAGCTGCCCTGTTGAAGATTAACCCTTATTTTGTACGCGACTACCAGATGGCCGCTAAAGTCTATGACAAACGAAAAGTAGTATCAATTATCGAGTTATTGAGAGAATATGATACCAAATCCAAAGGAGTAGGAAATGTTTCAGCAAAGCAGGAGGATTTGCTGAAAGAGATGGTATACAGGATTTTGCATTGATTTTAAAAACATGAATTATGATTACAATCGTGATTATCATTATTACAGGCGGCATTTCATTTTTTGCATTTCAGAATAATGTATTGTTTGACAAGTTGCTTTTTAATCCATACCTGGTAAAACATAAAAAACAGTGGTATCGATTATTAAGTCATAGTTTTGTGCATGGAAACTGGATGCACCTGTTGATCAATATGATTGTATTATTCTCCTTCGGACAAGCAATAGAATACTATTTTCCTAATAAACTTGACAATACAATATTTAATTATTTATTACTGTATTTTGGTGGAGTGATTATCTCATCCCTCCCTTCTTTAAACAAACATAAAAACAATTATAATTACAACGCGGTTGGTGCTTCAGGTGGAGTATCAGCCGTGATATTCGCGACCATTTTTTTTGCCCCCTGGACTCCTTTATATTTATTTGGATTAATAAAGATTCCCGGTATAATTTTTGGAATACTTTATCTTGCATATTCACATTTTATGCAAAAAAAGAGTGATGACAACATAGGACACGAGGCGCATTTTGCCGGGGCCATTTATGGCTTTATTTATCCATTGGTCATGAATCCTTCTTTATTCTCAGAATTTTTATATGAATTAAAAAGTGGATTATGAATAAAGCTGTTTTTTTAGACAGGGACGGGGTGCTAATTAAAGAACGTGGAGAATATACATTTAAAATTGAAGATATGCAATTGAACCCCGGGGTTATTGAAAGCTTGCTTGATCTTTCAAAAAAAGGGTATATATTCATTGTAATATCGAACCAGGGGGGGATATCAAGGGGCATATATACAAAAGAAGATGCAGACAGGATAAATGATGAAATGCTTAAACAATTAAAAAAAGCAGGTATCCATGTTAAAGAAATATATTATTGCCCGCATCATCCCGATGTAGAGAATTGTTTATGCAGGAAACCACGGCCCTTGCTTATTGAAAAGGGGTTGGCGCGTTTTCATATCAATCCGCGAAAGTCATTTTTTATTGGTGATAGCGACCGGGATATTGAAGCTGCCGCGAAAGCAGGAGTAAAGGGCATTAAAATCGAAGCAAATGACCATTTAATGCATTATTTGCCATGAATGAAAGACAAGATTATATTTGTTTAAACGGTCATTTTTTTAAACAGGACGAACCAATTTTAACTCATCAAAACAGGGGATTTAAATATGGCGATGCTGTATTTGAAACTGTTTTTGTTTCCCGCTCATCGATCCCGTTTCTTGATGATCATTATAAACGACTGATTACAAGCTTGAATTTGTTGAAAATGAATCTTCCTGTAAACCTGACAAAGGATACTATTAACGGGATAATCATTAAATTAATAAATAAAAACAGGGTATTTAAAGGAGGAAGGGTAAAACTTACAGTGTTCAGGAATGATGGTGGTTTATATACCCCATCAACCAATAACACGTCATATCTTATTGAACTGAACAGGTTAGAGCATGCCGATTATACATTGAATGAACGGGGATTGGTGATAGACGTGTATCCTGATATTAAAAAACCTTTAAATATATTATCCAATTTGAAAACTGCCAATGCCGAATTATTTGTTTTGGCAGGTTTATACAGAAAAGAACATGATCTGGATGAGTGCATTATTCTAAACGAGCGCGGTGTTATTGCCGAGACGGCCAGTTCTAATTTTTATCTTGTAAAGGAAAACAAAATATATACACCTCCTTTAACAGACGGCTGTATAGCAGGGGTGATGCGCAGACAAATGCTAAGAATTGCCGCTGATGCAGGTTATCAAACATTCGATAACAAGTCCATCAGGCCCGGGGATCTATTGCTGGCCGATGAAGCATTTACCTCCAATGCAGTAAAAGGAGTTCAATGGATTGTTGCTTTCAGAGAAAAGCGTTTTTTTAATAAAACAGCCAAAAGGCTTATCGAAAAATTAAATGAAGAGATTCAAAAGAAGAAAGAAGACAATTGAGAAAAGTCTGGACGAATTGTTTATTTTTGTCGTGAATTAATAATACTATATTTATGGATATATTAGTACAAGCTTTAGGGCTGATTTTAAGCCTTTCGCTTTTGGTCATCATACACGAAGGCGGACATTTTTTCTTCGCGAAATTGTTTAATACACGGGTAGAAAAATTTTATCTATTTTTCAATCCCAAATTTTCCCTGTTTAAATTTAAAAAAGGAGAAACAGAATATGGAATTGGATGGATACCGCTTGGAGGATACGTGAAAATATCCGGGATGATTGATGAATCCATGGACAGGTCGCAGATGAAATCGTCTCCCCAACCGTGGGAATTTCGTTCTAAACCAGCGTGGCAACGTTTTTTAATTATGACAGGCGGTGTATTGGCTAATTTTGTTGCAGCAATTTTAATTTTCGTGTTTATTCTTTTTTTCAATGGAAGAGAAATTTTTCCGGTTGAAAATCTTCAAAATGGTGTCGTATGGGATTCTTTGGCTTTAGCCCAGGGACTTGAAGATGGAGACAACGTGTTAAAAATTGGCGATAAAACTGTTGAAACGTTCAATGATATTAATAAAATGATTGTAAATGATAAACCCGGGACCATTACTGTAAAACGGAATGGTAATATTAAAACCATTCATTTACCGGATGATTTTGTTCAACAAATCATGGCTCATCAGGCAATACCTATAGCCATGCCGGCTGTACCTTCTGTAATTGACACTGTACTTCCCGGAAACCCTGCGTATAATGCTGGTCTACAGGAAAATGACACGATTGTTCAAGTCAATAAAGAACCAACCCTGTATTATGCACGA
>CAYPTK010000226.1:0-4139 GCA_964413555.1 uncultured Bacteroidales bacterium
CCCTTACGGTAGATGCCAGCGGCACCGGTTTGAGTTATCAATGGAAGAAAGATGGCTCAGATATAGCAGGAGAGACAAATGACAGCCTTGTCTTTGCACCATTGGCTTTAACAGACAAGGGCAGCTATAAAGTGATTATCATGGGCACGTGCGGCACGGACAGCAGCAATGCTGTCAGTGTAGGCGTAGACACGAACGTGAGTATCACGACTCAGCCAGTAGGTATGGCCTTATGTGAAGGTGAAAGCGATACATTGAGTGTAGCAGTCAATGGCACCGTGACCGGCTACCAATGGTATAAAGATGGATCAGCGATTGGTGGCGCAACCAGTGCTGCTTTACCGGTGACAAATGTTTTATCATCTGATAGTGGCAGCTATTATGTTCAAATCATTGGAGAATGCGGTGATGTCTACAGCGACACTGTTCTGATAGATATCAATTATCCTGTAAGCATCACAGCCCACCCGGTCAGTGATACAATATGTATTGGGACTGATCATATATTGAATGTAGAGGCTGGCGGAACGATTAATGGCTATGAGTGGTATCAGGATGGGATTGATTTGAGTAATAATAATGATACCCTTGCTTTATCAGCTATTACGGCATCTGCAAGTGGTTATTATTATGCAAAAGTATTAGGAGCGTGTGGTGATGAGATTACAGATACTGTATTTATTCAGGTAAATGAACCGGGAATATTGGTTACAACACCAGATACTTCTTCGGGAACAATTGCTCATGTATCAGATACCAGTGTAGCTATTGGAGAAATATTCCAGATCACGACATCTGTATCCGGTATGGGGCCTTTCACATATCAATGGTATGTAAATGATAAGGTTACCATAGCCACTTCATCATCATTAAGTGATAGTTCAATAAGTAATCCTGAGATTGTTTCTTCATTACCGAGCAATCCGACAAGGTATTATGTTGAAGCAATGGATGCATATGGGTGTAGTGTATGGGATTCAGCTATTGTCTTTATAGACAGTTTAAGTATAGATATTTTAACACCGGATACGGTGATTGGGAAATGTGAAAGCCTTGCTACAACTGTATGGCAGAATGGAAATGCAGATTATTATCTATGGACACCTTCAATTGGATTATCGAATGATACAATAATGGAACCAATGATAGACGGAACAATGCTACCTAATGGACAGACAATGTATATACTTGAAGCAGGCTTATACTCTGGTTATTCAGTATATGATACATTGTATGTTTCAATGGATAGTTCAGGGATAGAGATACAGCATTCTGATGTTTCAATGTGTCCTGAAGATACATTAACATTAACAACAAATCGTCAGGGTACAGGATTGTCTTATTCATGGACACCTTCGGATGGAAGTCTGTCAGATACATCTGCAGCTTCTCCGGTAATAACCGCACCAGATATGAATGCAACGGTGCAATACATCGTGTCCATGGTTGATACATTTGGATGTGTATCTGCAGACACAGTAGATATTACTTTTAATACCAATCCTTTAGTAAATCTCAGGCCAGACACGTCTATATGTACAGGAGATAATATAGTCCTTGATCCGGGGTACGAGATACCGTTTGACTATGGATTGTATACCTATACATGGAATGATGGATCAATGGATACAACATTAATAGTTGATACATCAGGTATATACACGGTTGAGATAACAGAAGTTTCAACAGGTTGTAGTGCTGAAGATACGATGGTTGTGAATCATTATCCTGAACCAGATGCACAGATTAGTTTGGCACCACAGGCAGATACGTCAATCTGTATAGGAGAGTCAATAATGCTTTATGGAAATACGAGTACCAATGCTCAGGATTTTGTATGGAATACCGGATCAAATTCAACAGATATCACAGTGACTCCGGCTTTGAACACTACATATACACTTACGGTCACGAGCAGTGACGGGTGCACGGACCAGGAATCAATTGACATAAGTGTACAACCCTTACCTGATCCTGATATTGTAGGAGAAGATGATCTGTATATGAATGAGACAGGGTCTTATCAGTTGTCAACCCCACGGATAGATCATCATTATTCATGGAGTATCATAAGAGGCGGAAGCATAGTTGGCACCCCGGATAGTTCAGAGGTTACTGTTCAATGGGGAACAGATACGTTGAACGGAGGAATAATCATGGTTGCAGACACCAACGTACTCACCGGGTGTTATGCTACAGACACATTTGTTGTTCAGATAAACAGGCCTCCACGATTACGGATGAATGTAGTAACTACGGGGGTTGATTGTTATGGAGACACCAACGGGTCATTAAGAGCTACATTAACATCAAGTGGAGTATCCCCATACACATACATATGGAGAAGTACCCACGTGGCAGATTCGATAACAGGGACAACAGATACTGTAGTTGTAATTGAATCTCTGCGAGGGGGTTCCTATGAGGTGATCGTAACTGATAATGTTGATCAGACAGACACGATTCTGGTGGATGTTAATCAGCCTGAATTACTGAGATTAAACGTGTCTAAGAATAATATTAGATGTCATGGCGAACACAATGGAGCTATTACTGTAGTACCTGAAGGAGGAACACCCGGGTATGAATATGAATATGAAGGCTTGCCAGAAACAACGGAAATGGTTACAGGTTTGGGTGCCGGAATTTATCAAGTGACCGTGGAAGATGCAAATGGATGTACAGTGAGTGATACAGTGAGCATAACAGAGCCAGATTCATTGATTATTCATACTTATGTAAAAGAACCTTATTGTCCAAAAGTAAATGATGGAAGCATATCACTTGATGTTGAAGGTGGAGTTCCATTTGATATAACTGAAAAGGGATGGAATTATGTATATTATTGGTCAGATAATGTAAGCACTACAAATGAATATTTGGCTGCAGGAGTAGGAGAATATTCAGTTATAATAGCAGATTCAATTGGATGTAAAGATACTGTAGTCATTGAATTACTGCCTGAAAATGAGAGATGTTTCAAAATACCAACAGCATTCTCACCTAATGGAGATGGTGTAAACGATACCTGGGTGATAGAAGGAATTGGACATTATTATGAAGAGGTAGTCGTTGAAATATATGACCGCTGGGGTGAATTATTATATAAGAAACGCGAATATACAGACGCGTGGGATGGTACTTACAAAGGGAAAGCACTACCTGTAGATTCATATCATTTTATCATTACATTAAATGAAGGAGAGCTGACATTGACAGGTCAGGTGACAATTTTGAGGTAATAAAAAAAACCACCATAAAGCCCTTTTAAAATTCTCTTTAAGACAAGGGAAAATTTGTTTTCAGTCAGATCATTTAAAATTGTTTTAATAAATGAACTGAGCCAAGACAAAAAATTGAAACACACGAACCTGATTATCCCAAATTATGTATTAGGCGTCCAAAAATATACATAAAGCCTTGATAATCTGAACGTTTCCAGTGCAAAGCAATAGAAACTACTTAACCTTTAGGGGTTTGTGAAATATACTGTATATTAAAAATTTATAATGCTTTAAAATATTTTATGTTCCAAATGCATAAATTGTGTTAAAAATTAAAAAATAAACAGATGAATGAGAACCGGATAAAAATATGTGGGATAAAAAGATCATTCATAATAATAAGAGATGTTATTTTTTTTCATAAATAAGAGATATAAAAATTAATAACTATAGTGATAAAATATATTCATTACCAACGAAACGTTATCTTTTTGTAAAAAAATGGCTGTTTAAATTTTTTTGCAGCCAATAAAAACTTCACTGGTTATAGGGCATTGAGCAATGCATTAAATTAGTCAACACGTTAACATCCTCAAAATAAAACACATGAGTATTTCCCCAAAAAATAACCACAAGGATAAAAATATTGTTCAAATTTCATCAAATAATTTTTTTATTTGTTAGTTATTAATCACTTGAAAATAAAGCACATAAAAGTTTTGATAACTTGATATTTAATCTTGTGCAACATAAGTTAAATATTTTGCAAGATATGTGCAATCTTTAAATGGTTTAAAATTAGGATTTACCCCCTCTTTGATTATATCTTTGTCTTTAGAAGTTGTTCAAGAAACAGCCTAAAAACAAACTAACAAATTAATAAACTAACATTAACAAACGAATAAGCTATGAAAA
>CAYPTK010000227.1:0-4122 GCA_964413555.1 uncultured Bacteroidales bacterium
CACTTGACAAGACATGATCAATTTCCACGTTTCCTGAAACGGTTAATATTGCATTATTTGGTGCATAGTGCGAATAGAAAAATTTTTTCACTTCCTGTAACGTTGCTTTTTCAATATGATTGATATTTTTCCCGATTGTTGGCCATTGATAGGGATGAACTTTGTACGCCAGGGGCCTGAGCAAAAGCCACGTATCGCCATAAGGCCGGTTTAAATACCGTTGTTTATATTCTTCAATGACCACGTTTCTCTGGACATCTAACTTTTGTTGTGAAAAGTTTAATCCAAGCATTCTGTCTGATTCAAGCCAGAATGCAATTTCAAGATTGGCTGCCGGCAATGTCATGTAATAAGAAGTGAAATCATTATTAGTGAATGCATTATTTGTCCCCCCTGCTTTTTCTAAAGGGGTGTCGAATGACGGGATATTAAGAGATCCGCCAAACATCAGGTGTTCAAATAAATGTGCAAAACCAGTCCGCTCGGGCGATTCATGCTTTGACCCGACGTTGTATAAAAGATTTACAGCTGCCAGAGATGTTGAACTGTCATTGTTAATGATCACACGCAACCCGTTGCTCAATATTTCTTCGTGGTATGTAATATTCATTTTTCCTTTTTAATTTAGTGTTTGTTCCATCATGTCTGCTAACCCCGATACAGTCATTCTTCCTTACGGGGCAGTCTTTGTAACGCGTACCCCAAAATTACTCATCCACGTGAGTAACCCGCGCGTTTTTGGGCTTCACGAGCATCGTTATCGAATATTATGATCCAAACACTCGATTTTATTGACATACATTAATTATTGACCACAAACTTAATTATTTTTTTTAATTGTTTTATTTTTCAGTGGTTACAAAATATTTTTTTGTTAAAATTCATTTTATTGGATTTTTTTGAAGGATTTTCATTGTAATGCTTTATACTTGCGTCGTGAAAAAATCCATTGTTTTTTTATTTTATAGTTTATTATGATTAATATTTCTCCATGGGGAAAATTTTTAATATGGAGGTCAAAACATATAAATGACCGTCAGTTCATCAACATGTTGAGTGTTATCATCGGGTTGGGTGTAGGATTTGCTGCAGTAATAATAAAAAACCTGGTACACTATCTTCGCGTGTTTTTGGTTGAAGGGCTTCATGAAGAATTTAATAATTATTTATATATCATTTATCCCTCTATTGGCATTTTACTTACAATATTGCTAATTCGTTTTGTTATCCGGAAGGACGTGGGCCATGGTGTCCCCAAAGTGTTATATGCCATATCAAAACAAGCAAGTAAAATAAAACGCCATAATTTGTTTTCATCCATACTGACCAGTGTTTTAACCGTTGGCTTCGGAGGTTCAGTAGGACTGGAAGGGCCGACAGTTGCCACGGGGGCCGCGGTTGGTTCAAGCGTGGGGGAACGGTTACATTTAAATTATAAACAACGCACTACACTTGTAGTATGTGCATGTGCTGCCGCGATGTCAGCCATTTTTAAATCGCCAATTGCATCTATTGTTTTTGTTCTTGAAGTCATTATGTTCGATTTCTCCATGGCATCATTGGTTCCCATTCTAATTTCTTCAGCAACAGGAGCTCTAACTTCTTACATGTTCCTGGGAAAAGATGTGCTACTTCCTTATACCATCAATGAACAATTTCAGATGGGAAACCTGCTATATTACATCATTCTAGGTGTTTTTGCCGGGATTGTTTCACTGTACTTCACTAAAGTATATCAATTTACTGAAGAGACTTTCAGGAAATTGAAAACATGGTATATAAAGCTCATTTTAGGAGGGATCATATTGGGTTTGTTAATATTCCTTTTTCCTTCACTCTATGGCGAGGGCTATCATTCAATCAACAGCATTCTGCATAATGATTACAGCTACCTGTTTGAACATAGCGTTTTTTATTCAATAAGGGATAGTTTTTTTACCTTGTTAGGGGTCATGATGTTGGTGATTCTTTTTAAAGCATTTGCCACCTCAATCACCTTTGCAAGCGGAGGAGTTGGTGGTATATTTGCCCCTACCCTGTTTCTGGGAGCACATGTCGGATTGTTTTTTACCATGTTTTTAAAAAATTTTAATATTTCCCTGCCACAAAGTCATTTTGTTTTAATAGGCATGGCAGGATTGATATCAGGGATCCTTCATGCTCCACTTACAGGAATTTTCTTAATCGCGGAAATTACAGGCGGTTATGAATTATTTCTCCCGCTCATGATATGCTCAACCATTTCATTCATAACCATCCGCTTATTTGAAAGCAATTCGGTCTATACTTATCAGTTGGCACGAAGAGGAGAGTTAATGACGCACGATAAAGACAAAAAAGCATTGCTTATGATGGACGTGGGAAAAGTGATTGAAAAAGATTTCAATTCCATAACACCTGACGCTTCACTGGGTGATTTGGTTAAAGTTATCAGGCATTCTCAACGAAATATTTTTCCCGTTGTCAATGAAGAGAATAAGTTTTTTGGAATCATTAAACTTGACCATGTAAGGCATATTATGTTTGATAAAGAAAAATATGATACGTTATTTGTAAGGGACCTCATGTTCATGCCTGAATTTATTATTACACCGCGTGAATTAATGAGTAACGTGGTCAAAAAATTTCAGCGTAGTAACAGGTTTACCATACCTGTACTCGCGGAAGGAAAATATTACGTGGGATTTGTTTCAAGAGCAAAATGCTTTACAGCATATCAAAAAATGATTAAAGACTTATCAGAAGATTAAAATATTAAATTGAACCGTTTTGCAAAATTTGATATAACTTCTCATAATTTAAAATTTCTATTACTTTTCCTTTCACGTCTATTATTTCCAGCCTCTTGAACTCGGTAAGTACTTTAATAAAATTCTCCCTGCTCATCCCGGCAAATTGAGCCAGATCTTTCCTGGATACCAACACGTTAAAACTATCTCGTTTGAATACTTGCTCGCCTAAATAAATGAGCGTGTTTGCTACTTTTCCATAAATATTGTTATGTGTATGTGTGAATTCCTTATTTTGTAAAAAATCAGCCCATTGAGACGATTCTTTGATGAGTTCAATAAAAAAATCACTATTCTGCAATAAAACACTTTTAACAACATCAATATCAATATAATATATAATACTATCATCCAAAGCCGTTAATGAAAAAACATGATATTTATTAGACAACATGGCAGGTAATCCTGCAAAACTACCCGGGGGTATCAAATTTGTAATACAATTTTTATCCTGATAACTAACCTGATTTTTTAATATCCCGGAATAAACAAATACAACATGAGTAATATTCTCTCCCTGTTTGATGATATTTTCCCCTTTTGAATATCTAACTTTTGTCTTATTGTCTTCTAACATGGTTAATTCATCATCTTTGAGACTGCTAAACAAACTATTATATGAATAAAAGATGCCTTCTTGTTTTCTATTTAATACTTGTTCAATATCCATATTTTGAATGCATTATTTTTTATTTTAGTAATATTTACGGTTATACCTGAAAAAAAGTTACATTAACTTTATAAAAAATGAAGAAGTGTATTATATAATGATAAATTATTATATTTGTACAGGTTATAAAACCACCAATAAACTTCTAAAAAATAAGCACATAAAGTATTTATTTATAATAACTCGATCTAATTTATTAACATGACAGCAACACGCGAAACGCCAACAATTCTTTTCGTGGAAGATGATAATGCAAGTTTTTGTCTGATAGAAGAGATTCTGCATAACAAAAACATCAAATTACTTCATACACAATATGGTAATGAAGCTATTCAACAGGTCGAACAAAATGAATTTATTGATATTGTATTAATTGATATTAAATTACCGGATATTGATGGTTTTCGTGTAACAAAAAAAATCAAAGCCATTAAACCAAATTTACCTGTATTAGCAGTATCTGCCTGCGTATCGGGCACAGAAATTTCCCGTTGTTTCATGTATGGTTGTGATGATTTCATTGAAAAACCAGTAAATATCAACATTTTTTTAGAAAAATTAAAACGATATATTCCAATTTGATTCATAACATGTAGTGTCACGTGATATTTTAACCCGAAAAATTCACCGCGAAACGATAAAGATCGATATAAAACACTATTA
>CAYPTK010000228.1:0-4102 GCA_964413555.1 uncultured Bacteroidales bacterium
GTTTTATTATAAGCTTCACTGATTTTTCCGACTTCCGACTTCCGACTTCCATATTCTAATAATCCTTTTTCCACAATAATTGCAGTAGTACTTTTTTTAAAAAAATTTATCAACCATGTATTAAAAAAGAGCAATTCATGTAAAAGGTTCAATTTCCTATAACCTAAATTCACATAGCACCAAAATAATTAATATATTTGTTACAAAATTCAACCGTGTTGCAATGAATTCAAGAAACACCAAATTCAGTCTTTTTGCTGCCCCTGGAGGACTTTTCGCCAGCTTACTGTTGTTTTCAGGTGTCATTGTTTCGCGTGCGTTTACAGACCATCTATCTCTTGGAAAAACATTCTTTTATTTTTTCACCCTTTCTTTTTTGTGCGCATGGTTTTTTATTCAACACATTTTTTTACCCGGAAAAAAAAGCATCTCATTTAATTTAACAGATGTTTTGATGTCTTTTTTTACTTTATACATACTCATCAGAGTATTTACAACTCCCTCTATAAGTATGCTACATCATTCATTTATTATTTTTTGCGGGTATATTGTAATATATTTTATTATACGTAATGTCATATCAATGTATTCAAACCATGAAAAAAGCCAAAAAAATTTCCTGCATGCTTTTATGCTTTTGGTGTTATTGGTTTTCATTGTCCAGATTGCCACAGGCTTTCTTCAGCTTTCAGGAGTAATAGAAGGCTACCATAAATTATTTGCAGTAACAGGATTTCTTCATAACCCTGGCCCTTTTGCCATTTACCTTACAGGACTTTCGCCTTTTATATTAGGAATCATTATCTTAAAATACCCTGTTGCGTTTTTTCGGTATCTTGCATGGGCCTGCCTGGGTGGTTTTTTGGTTTTACTCGTTATATCAAAATCCCGTTCTGCATGGATTGCATTTACTATAGGAATTATTTTTTTTGTTTATTACAACGGATTTTATCCTTTATCTATTCAAAAATGGCTTAAAAAACCATTGAATAAGCTCCTGGTAATTTTTATAACTCTTTTAATCACCATTAGTTCAGGGTACGGGCTGTTTCAATTAAAAAAAGATTCGGTGCTCGGACGAGCCTTTGTATGGAAAATCACGTTGCAGTCAATAGCAGATAAACCTTTATTCGGAGCAGGATTCCATCAATTTCAAAAAACGCATAATGATTACCAGGCAACGTATTTCCGGGAGGGAAAAGGAACAGAAAAAGAGAAAAACATGGCAACCGATGATCCCTATGCATATAATGAATACATACAAATGGCTTCTGAACTGGGAATAACAGGTTTGATCTTGTTCCTCTTATTTATCCTAAGCTTGTTTATCCACCGGCCATTGGAAGCAAACAACAAACATCACAAAATACGAGGAATTGCAAAATCGTCTGTTTTAATGATTTCGATTAGTGCACTGTTTTCATATCCATTTCATGTGATTCCCATTGCTGTCATTTTATTTATTGCAGCCGGTGTTATTTCCGGGTTAAATGATAACACCATCTTTTCAACAACAATTCCTGAAAAATATATACGGTTATCCTCGGTTGTTGGATTCATCTTGGTTTTCATGTTCATGCATTATCAATATAAACAATTGCATGCTTACAAAAACTGGAAAAAAGGATATAATTTATTGCGTTCCGGAAAAATTAACGCGGGATTACAGGAGTATAATAAGTTGCATGAACCCTTATGCCACGACGGTTCTTTTTTGTTTAATTACGGTTCGGAATTGTCTATTCTGAATAGGCATGAAAAGAGTGTTAAAGTATTAAACGAAACCATTGAGTTATTAAATGTGGCTGATGTATATACATATCTGGGCAACAGCTACGAGGGAATAGAGGAATATAAAAAAGCCATTGCAGCTTTTGAAAAGTCGTGTTACATTATTCCGCATAAATTTTATCCGAAATACAGGTTATTGCCTTTATATTTCGGAACCGGCCAGAAAAGAAAAGCCATTGACCTTGCTCGTTCAATGCTCCATACAGAACCCAAAGTACCATCAAAAATTGTTGATAAAATAAAATATGATGCGCGGGGATTTCTTGAAAAGTATGAATAACGGTTATTTATTAAAATGCCTGAAAAAATTTCAATACACATAAACTCACCACCAAACCTGTTCTCCATTTTCATATGTAAAAATCCGTTCTTCTCTCCCGGTTGTCAGATTTCTAAGCCAATACAAACCATCTGAGGGGACATTTTTATATACCAAAAAATAATTTGTTGCTTTTACTCTGCCTAAACTTTTCCAGGTGTTATTATTCCAGACAAATAACTCATAGACATTTCCCGGTTCAATGGTGTTTAAATCCGCGCGTGGTACATACGCTATATATTTCACTTTTTTTCTGCTTCCCAAATCCATTCCTACCCAATCTCCGGCTGGTGTTGGAGCATTATAATATGTTAATTTATTTCCATCTGTTACTTTTTGATATTCCTTAAGATTATCCATATCATTTCCTATTGTGTTTCCATTGAGTCTTTGTTGTTTTTCATTGAAAACATTTAATTCAGCGATGTTGCAATACCCATTATCCGGCGAATAATACCGGATATACCGGGCATCTAAAGGCTTTTCCAATTCCACTATATTGGGAGTGAATCGGGGTGTTTCCTTTATTTCATGGATTGTTTTACAATTAGTAAACCGTGGATTATTGGATATTTGAAACCTGCCATACACCATTTTTTCTGCAAATTTCTTCACACGTGGAAAAACAGGGTATTTTCTCTTTAATACCATTGTTCGTGTTTTCTTCCTGTTGGCATTTAAAAATATAACCTCGCCCGATTCCGAAAGGATAAAGGGATTGGCAAAAGGAATTATCCTGTTGTTTTTATAATAAGATGGTAAATATACAATGTCGCGGGCCATCTTTTCAAATACAACTTCCCCTTTTTTTATTTTACCCCAATAAACAGGCTGCCATGCAAGGTTGCAAAATACAGATATAAAAGCAAATTCTTCATTTTTTTTGTACTCAGCTGAAGGAATTTTAATTTCTACATTGCTTGTTTTTTTATATTCGTCTGTTACATCAATGATATTGGTTTGTTTTAATGCCGGGGGAATGTCTTCAGGGGTATCTAAAATACTTGCGATGGCATTGTGGTTCTTTGAAAATTGTTCTCTAAAAACCTTAGGAGCCTTTTTATCTACCATTGTCCGGTATCCTATTTGTCCGTATGTAGCATCAAAATCAATCATTTCACCATCTTTGGATAAAACCACATTCCAGGAGTGCCCCATATTTCGGTTGGCCCAGTAAGGCGTATAATCTTTGCTTGCAGCTATGCCAATGGCCCTCAAGCGCATTACTACATATGCCACAGCATCATCACATACTCCCTTTCTCGATTGGATAAGATAGGAATAACCCAATGGTTGTCCATATACAGTAAATCCCAAATCAATACCAAATTCCCTGCCAATGTTTGTATTTATTTTATCTGCTATTTCAACAGGATCAACAAGGGGTTCTGTTTGTGGAATATTACAATACTTTCTGAATAAAGGCAGTCTCCATTCTTCAAGAGGGCCTTGGCCAAACCTGTAAGGTAAAACGTATTCCAGAAAGTTTTCAAATGAAATATGTTTGGCCCACGGCATATTTTCCCATGTTAAAAAAGCATAATCCAGGTTCTTTTTTAAATATTCAAATGTCACTTTATGAATATCATGATGTACTTCATCAATAGTTATATTTGATTTGTCTGCAAATTGCTGTTTATAAATCTCTTTGTATTGATGAGTAGTATAACCTCCTTCTAATATATTTAATGAATCAAGTGTATAAAAATAGTTGTTAAAATCTTTTTGCACATTGAATTCAGTATATGAATATTGATTCATGTTTATGATTAAAAAACAAGCGGCTTTATATTTCAACGGTTCATCGCCTGATTTATAATAATCAAGAAATTTTATTAATTCATTTTTGTTGCACCCGGCGTTTTCGATGACAGCCATTACTTCATCAGGATACTTTTCAGAACAGCTGGGCACAAAGACACAGATCAAAAAATAAAATAATATGTTATATATTTTTGTCATTTATCTTCATATATTTTAACTCCGTAAAAA
>CAYPTK010000229.1:0-3572 GCA_964413555.1 uncultured Bacteroidales bacterium
GAACTTGTGAGAATGAAAATCATCATGAAAATGATGACCGGGAATAAGGATTTTAGTTGTTGCATTGTTTGACTTTTTTTTATGTATAACTAAAACTATTGAAATAGGTTTAACTCATTTCTATTACAAAATTAAGAAATTTAAATTAAAATTTGATTATTAATTGTTAATTATTTGTCAATTAGTGAATTGTTTGTTTTTCTTGTTTATTTCCATTCACAGGATACCTCTTCATAAACCATGTATCAAATGGTTGATTATCTAAAATTTCTTTATGATAGGTTTCAAAGCCATACCGTTCATAAACATTTTTATTTTTTAGGATTGTTGTTTCAAGATAAATGGGCAGGTTTTCTTGTTGGGATAATTTATAAATACCTTTTTGAAGGTCTTTTGCACCTCCACCGCCTTTCCCTTTGTTTGATGCGGCAAACAGCCAGAAGTATAAATAATTGGTAGAAGGTTTATGTAGCATCAACCGGTTTTGCCTTTTGAGGATTGAAAATATATTTGAAAATCCAACCACGTTCTTTAAAAATTTAAATTTATAATAGGCATTTTGGAATATATTGACACGGTTATGTTTTTTATAGCATATTGCTACGGCTTCATTATCATGAGATAAATAAATCCCTTTTTTAGCCATCCCGATACTCCACATGTATTCTGCCAATGCCTTCATTCGCTTGGCTTTCTTATGATCATTTTTGATAATCCAGTTGAATGTGTAATTATCATTAAAGGATTCTTCAATAATCTGAATGATCCTGTCTTTATCTTTATATTTAGCTTGTTTCATTTAAAATTTTTATTGTTAAAACAATTTTTATGCCAGAATGTACACGTGTTATTCTTGTTAATTAGTGTCCGTCTCTAAAGTCCGGCTTCTTCGTTATGCTCGATGGAAAAACAATCCATTTACGTCAGTAAACTCCTTATTTTACCATCTTCGCTAGTGTCATGTCACACCTGAGATGACGGTTAAGTTGAAGGAATTATTTGAATTTTTAAAAATGAAAAAAAGTAAGCATAGCCATAGCTACGTGAGTCTTTTTTTCATGAAGAAAAAACGAATAAGATCGAAACTTGGGGCGTTATGTCAGGCGTGTCAAGACACTAGACTCGAAACCTCCATTATAAAGCTTTTAATCCCTGCCAATCTAAATTCTGATGGTTAATTGTAAATTTTAGATGTCAAAACAGGGCCGTATTAATATATTGGAATGGTTTTTGTCGATTTAAACAAGATGAATAAATAGTGACCGTTTATAAAGTCGGGTGTTTGTCATCATGTTTGATAACGTGTCTCGTGAAGTTCAAAATGCATCGTTTACTGGTGTAAAAGATAAATTCTGAAGCAGGCGTAACGAAGCCTGCCCCGTAAGGAAGAATGACTGTACCGGGGTTAGCAGACATGATGGCCCAAACTATAAATGTAAAAATAATAAAAAATATGCATATGAAAACATTATTAATTATTGATATGCAGAATGATTTTCTACCTGGTGGCGCGTTAGCTGTACCAGGAGGAGATACTGTAATTCCGGTTATAAATAGATTACAGGAAAAATATGAATTGGTAATAGCAACCCAGGATTGGCACCCGGAAGGGCATGGAAGTTTTGCCTCTGTACACGAGGGAAAGAAACCAATGGATAAAACAGAGTTGAACGGGCTCGAACAGGTTTTATGGCCGGATCATTGCATACAGGAAACAAGGGGAGCAGAATATACAGGTAAGCTAAGTACGAAACGAATCGAGGCAATTTTTAGAAAAGGCATGGAAAAAGGAATAGACAGTTATAGTGGCTTTTTTGATAATGGACATAAAAAATCAACAGGATTGGCAGATTACCTGAGAGGAAAAAACGTTGATGAACTTCATGTCGCTGGCTTGGCTGGTGATGTATGTGTAAATTATACTATTCTTGATGCTGTTAAAGAGGGATTTAAAACATTTTTAATCATTGATGGAACCAAACCGGTGAATATAGATGGCTTTGATGTAGTGCTCGAAAACATGAAAGAGAAAGGTGTTTCAATTATTCAGTCAGAGGATGTGTAATAGATTTTCTAATGCATATTTTGGGTTAAAAGGGAAAAACATCTTTTTTGTCCAATCATAGCATCTTTTTTTGATTAATCGGTATGATGCCTATAAAATTAAACTGATTTTATGTATATTGGCTTCTTAAAATCAGAACCAAATGAAGAAAATTATCATACTGATATTCGGAATGATTTGTATATCTGTTGCCTATGCAGACAGCATATCAATCAACAAACTTGAATCTGAGTTGAAAACCGAACAGGATGATACAGCCCGTATCCACTTGATGAACAAGCTGAGTTCTGAGTATGCCAGGGATGGCAGTTATGCTGCCTCAAATGATTATGCTGTTAAAGCACTCGGGTTAGCTCAAAAAAAAGAATATAAACGGGGCATTATTAATTCCTATATCCAATTGGGAGTGACCAATGAGAGACAGGGAAATTACATATCATCGCTTGAACATTACATGAACGTGTTGATATTGATTAAAGAAATAAACGATAAACAAGAAATTCTAAAAAAAGTTTATAATAGCCTGGGCAATGTTTACATGTATTTGAGCGACTACCCCAAATCATTGCGTTATCACCTTAAAAGCCTCGAGATTAAAGAAGAATTAAATGATATTGAAGGAATTGCTAAATCGTATAATAATATTGGTACGGTATATCATAAACTGGGAGATTTGAACAAAGCCGAAGAATTTTATGGAAAAAGCCTTGACATTGTCAAAGAAAAAAACAATAAAAAGGCAGTTGCCGGATGTTATAATAACATTGGCGTTATTCATAAAGAAAAACGTGAATTTGATAAAGCACTGGATTATTTCTTTAAAAGCATTGAAATTTATAAGAACATGGGAAACCAAAAAGAAATTGCCTCGATATATAATAATATCGGGTTTATTTTTGATATGAACGGGGAGTCTGCGAAGGCCCTTGAATATTACAAAAAAAGCCTGGAGATTAACCAAAAAACAGGATCAAAAGCTGGAATAGCAGACACCTATATACAAATTGGGAAATATTACAATGCAATGTGGGAATACAAAAAGGCTGTTCATTATCTTGAAAATGCTTTGCAAATCGGCAAACAAATCAAATCCCTGGACATAATCCAGGCAGCATCACTCGAATTAAGCATTGCATACGAAAACTTGAAGGATTTTGAAGAAGCATACAATGCATTCAAGCTATATAAGGCAGTGAACGACAGAATTAAAGACGAAGAAAAAATAAAGCGTTTTACACAGCTTGAAATGCAACATGAATTCAATAAAAAACAAAAAGAACGGGAATTTATCCTGAAACGGCAAAAGATGATTACATGGTTTGCACTGACCGGTTTATCATTAATGATACTACTGGCCATTGTTATATTTAGAAGTTATAGACGAAAAAAGCAAGATAACCAACTGCTCGAACAAAAAAATAAAGAAATTGAAAAGCAACGTGATATAGCAGCGGCCCAGCGAGATATGATCACGGAACAAAAACAGGAAATTACAGATAGCATAAAT
>CAYPTK010000229.1:3582-4060 GCA_964413555.1 uncultured Bacteroidales bacterium
AGCATAAATTATGCAAGTAAAATACAATCTGCCATTTTGCCACCGGATGATTTTTTAAAGAAAGTATTGCCGGAACATTTTATCTTCTTTTTACCCCGCGACATTGTAAGTGGTGATTTTTACTGGAGTTACCAAAAAGATGGAAAAGTATATATTAGCGCGGTAGATTGTACCGGGCATGGTGTTCCGGGAGCTTTTATGAGCATGCTGGGTGTTTCGTTTTTAAATGAAATTGTAAATAAAAAAGGGATTGTACACGCGGCAGATATACTGGATGAATTGAAACGGTATGTCATTATGTACCTTCATCAGGAAGGCAAAGACAGCCAATCAAAAGACGGGATGGATATTGCTATCGTGATTATAGATATGGAAAACAGGAAACTGGAATTTTCCGGTGCTTTCAATCCGTTATATTATATCCGTGACGGGGAAATATCGCAAGTCAAGGCAGACCGGATGCCAATAGGAATTTACC
>CAYPTK010000230.1:0-4060 GCA_964413555.1 uncultured Bacteroidales bacterium
TGTCTGAAATGATGACATCCGGCAAATATTCAAATGCTTTTTGTGCGCCTTCATGTCCATTTTTTGCTTGAATAACCTCAAAATCATTCTTAAAAACAGAGGCAATGAATGCTCTCATTTCATCATCGTCTTCTGCAATCAACATGATCAATTTATCAGTTACATGCTTAATATTTAACTCATCATCATGTTCAATAATGTTATTTTCCTGCTCGATAGGAACATATTCATTTTGTCTTGTTTCCTTTTCAACATAATGATCAATATTTAGTTCTAAATTTTCCGGGACCGGAATGGAAACAATAAAGTTGGTATATTCCGTATCGTCTTCAACTTGAATGGTTCCATTCATCACAGTCACCAGTTCTTTCGTCAAAGCCAGTCCAATCCCTGTTCCTTTGTAGTCTTTTTCTGTAAATTGTTCTGTTTGGTAATACCTGTCAAAGATTTTTTCTATTTCATTTTTTGATATTTTTTCCCCGGTGTTAGATACTTTAAAATAAATAAATGTTTTGGACTGTTCCTTATTATTTTGAGAAGACTTTTCCTGTTTTATTGCATCAAACTCAATATTAATTTTTCCAGATTTTTCCGTATATTTAAAAGCATTCGATAAAAGATTGAAAAGTACGGTTTCCAGCTTGTAGGCATCATAATAACAAGAAAAAGTTTCATACGGGCTATTAAACGTGTATTGGATCGCTTTGGAATGAGACACAAAATAAAATGAATGATATATATTTTTAATAAATGGGATGATATCATCATATTGATAACATGGTTTCACCTTTCCTGCTTCGATTTTTCTCAAATCGAGGATTTGTTCGGTAAGATGCTTCATCCTTTTCGCATTCCCATAAGCAATTTCCAATTGCCTACTCATGGATTCAGGTATATTTGAAGAAGACATCATCTGTTCTAATGGATCAATGATCAACGTAAGTGGTGATTTGTATTCATGTGATATGTTCGTAAAAAAATTTAATTTCATTTCATCTTGTTCATGCTGAAATTTAGCTTTTTCCTGTTCTTTTTGAATATTCCTTATTCTGATAAATAAAATGATTAATCCGGTGAATATCATTAAATACAATATAAAAGCCCACCAACTTTCCCACCACGGAGGTGAAATTTCAAATGAAACGACAACAGGGTTCGGGTTCCATATCCCATTATTATTTGAAGCCTTTACCTTGAATGTATATTGTCCGGGGGATAAATTATTATATACTGCCATGCGCCTATCGCCCGTGGTTGAATTCCATTGTTCCCCGACTCCATCTAACTTAAATTTAAATTGGTTTTTACCTGGTGAAAGGTGATTGAGGGCTGTAAAAGTAATTTCAATAGATGATTGATGATGTTTTAAATTAATTTTTTCTTTTGAACGCTCTATATATCCATTGTTCAATATTTCATTATTTACTTTGATTTGGGTAATATAAACAGGAGGCGGGATTGGGTTCAATATTAAATCATGTATACTAAAAGAATAAAACCCTGTATTTTTTCCTCCCAAATAGAGAATGGAGTCATTCACATATAAACCTGAATAATTTGTTAATAAGCCATCATTCTTATCAAATGTTGTTATTTTTTTTGTTTTTATATTCATTTTTGATAAACCACCAGGCGACAACATCCATAAATCACCTTTTATATCAGGCTCTATTTGGTTTATTCTATTGTCAGACAATCCATCTTCTTTAAAAAAGTATTCTATTGTATTTTCTTCAGGATGAAGCCTGTCTAATCCATAATCTGTCCCAATCCATACATATTCCGCACTGTCAATAAAAAGGTCATTTACATGTTGATTGCTTAATCCGCTGTTGGTCTGTGGATCATACACGTAGCTTTTATGTGATTTATTTTCGGGGTTATAACATATCAATCCATAATTGGTTCCAATCCATATGTTTCCCTTTGCATCTTCCGCTAATGTATTTACCTGGTATTTTACCACATCTTCCTGTTCTGTAAAATGAATGATGCTTCCATCAGATTTTAATATGTCAATTCCCTTTTCTGTTTCAACCCAAACATTTCCTCTGCTGTCATGTAGTATTTCATAAATGGCATTATGGGACAAAATGTCTGTCTTCTCTTTGGTATTCTGAATTGTTTTAATGATTTTTTTCTTATATGGATCAAATATCGCTATGCCTTCTGTTGTGCCAACCCAAATATTATCTTTTTCACCTTGAGTTATGGCCCAAATAGAATTCGCGGGCAGAGAAGTTTTGCCGGGAATATTCTTAAACCGGTTGATTAAACGAAAATTTTCATCAAATAACAGCAACCCATCTCCGTATGTTCCATACCAAAAATTTTGTTGGTTATCAATAAAAAAGACTTTCCCATAATCCCTATATTTTGAATTTCCTATTTCATGGTAATATTTATTAAAATTATTTTTATAAAGAAAATGGACAAGTATTTCTCTTCTTGTTGACAACCATACATTTCCCATATTATCCTGCAATATGTCATCTATCATACTTCCCTTCTTAAACATATAGTCTTTATTGCTTCCGGCTGTATAATGGGCTATGCGGGAATAATCTTTCCCGGAATAAATGATTAGTTCGTCAATTCCACTTGTCCATATATTTCCTGCATTATCAACCATTGAAGCGCGCAGTTGCACACCAGAATGAATTGTATCAACAGTTTTTTCTGCAACAGGGTCAAATAAAAAATGGTGTCCTCCATAGCTTCCTAAATGTAACATTCCATGGTTATCTTCAACGATTGTTGTAACCCTGTTTAAATTTTTATTTTGATGAACGTCAAATTGTTTTAGTTCATTTTTGGCATAGTTTAACTTTATCAGGCCATGATTCCAGGTGCTGATCCATAAATTATGTTGTTGATCTTCATGGAAAAACTGCCATGCAATATCTTCATCTTTTAACCAGTAATTTTCTTCATCTTTCTGAATAATCTGATCTATATTTACCCTGAACATCCTTTTTTTCTCTATATCATAACGATTGAGCCCTTTTACTGTAGCGATCCATATGTCCCCGTTTTCGCACTGAAACACTCCATTTATTGAATTATACCACAATGAATTATGATTTGCAGAATCATAAAAATAACGTTTGAAATTTCCTGAATTCTTATCAAATATATTTAACCCATAATTGGTTCCAACCCATATCTTACCTTCGTCATCTTCCATCAAGCATTTAATATAATTACTTGATATACTATTGGTGTCTTCAGGGTTGTATTGAAAGACATCAAATGTATAGGCATTATAACGATAAAGCCCATCAGCACTGCCAAACCACATAAATCCCTGTTTATCCTGAAGGATATTTATAACAGACAGAGAAGCATCTCCTTCTCTGTTTTTAATTATTTCAAATGCAATATTCTGATAATCAATAACTCTATCAACAGCATTGACACAATGATGTGCACATAAAGTTAAAACCAGAATTGTGTAATATCGTACTAGTTGCATCTATATTCTAAAGGATGTATTAAAATAATCTAATTTACTACATTTATTTTTATTTTCAATGAAATATGTTATTTATTTAAATTATTTTGATAAATATACCCCCCCGCTATAATCCAACTCATATTATAAATATAATTGGCATTCTTATCTTTTGGAACAAAAATTGATAAATCAGATATAAAAATAGGCACTACTATTTCAATGCATTTACAAGATCAAACATTAAATATCAAATGAGGGTACTTATCACAGGCGCAACAGGTTTTATTGGATCACATTTATTATATCATTTATTATTAAATAAGGATGTAGATGTGAAAGCATTAAAACGCAGAAACAGTTCATTAGAAAAGCTTAAACATACTTTCATGTATTATTCTGCTGACACAAATATCACCAATTCATTGAATAAAGTAGAATGGATTGATGGCGATTTGTTCGATGCCCCTTCTTTATACAAAGCCACCAAAGATGTAAATATTGTATTTCATACTGCAGGTATGGTTTCTGTTTCCGGAAGTGATCGTGACAAAATGTTTAGAATTAATAAAGAAGGAACAAAAAACCTCGTACTGGCTTCAATTC
>CAYPTK010000231.1:0-4026 GCA_964413555.1 uncultured Bacteroidales bacterium
GTCGTGTATACACTATTATGCCTTATTTTTATGTACCTGCCGGCACCCCTGCTATATGCCGCGTGGATAACTTTACCATCACCTACTGAACGGACCGGTGTGCCATAAGCAGCTGCATAATCAATTCCACGGTGCGGCCTCCATATTTTTAAAACCGGGTGGAATCTGCTATTGGAATACCCGGAGCTGATATATTTATAATGCAAAGGCGATTTTAAAAATTCACGTTTCAGACTATTCCCCGCTGAATCATAAAAACTTAATGAACTGTCCTGTATAAACGGGATCGCGTAGTATGTTTCTCCTGAATGATGGAAACTTGCCGCTTCTATTTTTGAAATACCCAATGAAATGGTATCTACAAATTCTTCTTCATAAATCACTTTAAAATTATCGCCTTCCGTGATACGGAAAAAATCAATGGTCCATGCATATATTTCGGATAATTCAATGGCAAGTTGGGGATTTATTTTATTTGAAACTAATGTTTCCCATAATGAACTTTTAATAATGCCATGAATAGATTTTTTGACCGTGTCAACATCTTTTCTCTTTTTTTCAATATGAACGGAATCTTCAAAATGGATCAATACATAATCTGCCGGGTTATGCTCGTAAACAAAATATCTTAATGTATTGCAACTGTCTTTATCCATAAATAATTTATACGTGTTGCCTGCCCTGATTTTTCTTATGTCAAAAATTTCTTTGGGAGTTGAAGCAATATGTCTTATCTGATCAGTGGACACTCCTTTTTTTGTTAGAATGGAAGCTAAATTTTCATTCCATTTGAATTTATCACGAATTATATTGAAAGAATCAACAACAATGCCATATTCATTATATATGATTTGTTCGGTTTCCTGTCGCGGATCAATTTCATTGATGCATTCCGTTTGACTTAAATTGGTTACAATCTGACGATGGATTAAGGTTATGCTACCCAGTAAGACGATACTTAATAAGGCTATAAAAATAATTTCTCTTTTCATTTTTCCCTGCTTTAAATTTTGGGTACAAAATAAAATATTGACTCTGAAAATATTATATATGTCAATTTTCTATATTGTTCAATATCAAAATTATAAAAATTTTATTTAAATAAACAACTGATTTACAATATTTTTTTTAAAAAAAATATTGTAAATCAGGGGATGAACTCTCTGCATTCCTTTATATATCTATTAAACAACAATATTAACAATTTTATTGGGCACTACAATTACTTTTTTTGGTTTTTTGTTTTGCAACCATTTTTGAGATGCCTGGTCTTCTAAAATATTTTTTTCTATTTCTTCTTTGGTAGCATCAACCGGAAATTCTTTTTGAAATCTTACCTTACCATTAAATGATACAGGACATGTAAAAGTTTTCTCTTTAATTATATTTTCTTCAAATTCAGGAAATACTTGTTTCGTTATGCTTTCTTTGTTTCCCATTGTATGCCATATTTCTTCTGTTACATGTGGTGCAAAAGGAGCCAGGCAGAGGGTTAAGTCGTTTAATATTTGACGTTTATTGCATTTTAAGTCAGTTAGCTGATTTACACATATCATAAAAGAGCTGATAGCAGTATTGAATGAAAATTTTTCTATTTCTTCTTTTACTTTTTTAATGGTTTGATGTAAAATTTTCAATTCTTCCTGGTTCGGATTCTCTTCTGATATATCAAGAGTCCCGTTTTCGTTAAAAAATAATCTCCAGTACTTTTTTAAAAATCTGTAAACTCCATCAATTCCTTTTGTTGACCATGGTTTTGATTGTTCAACCGGGCCGAGAAACATTTCATATAATCGAAGTGTATCAGCTCCGTACGATGATACAATGTCATCGGGATTGACTACATTAAATAATGATTTTGACATTTTTTCCACTCCATGTCCACAATAGTATTGCCCATCTTCTAAAACAAATTCAGCATCCTGGTATTCGGGACTGCTTAGTTTAAATGCCTTAATGTCAAGTATATCATTATCTACAATATTAACATCTACATGAATAGGAGTGACATCATATTGATCTTTCAGGTTCAATGAAACGAATGTATTCGTGTTTTTTATCCTGTAAACAAAATTGGAACGCCCCTGGATCATTCCCTGGTTAATTAGTTTTTTAAACGGTTCAGGTTCACAAACGATTCCCATGTCATACAGGAATTTGTTCCAGAACCTGGAATATATAAGATGACCCGTGGCATGTTCTGTTCCACCAACGTAAAGGTCTACATTTCGCCAATACTCGTTGGCTTCTTTTGATACAATGGTTTGCTCGTTACGCGGATCCATATATCTTAAATAATAGGCCGAAGAGCCTGCAAAACCAGGCATTGTATTTATCTCCAGCGGGTAGCCATCTGATGTTTTCCAGTTTTTAGCCCTTGCAAGAGGCGGTTTCCCGCTTTCTGTAGGTTGATATGAATCTACTTCAGGTAATGTTAAAGGCAGGTCTTTTTCTTCTAATGGGTAGGGCATGTTGTTTTTAAAATAAATCGGGAACGGTTCACCCCAGTATCGCTGCCTGCTAAATATTGCATCGCGCAGTTTATAATTAACCGTTTTCTTTCCAATATTTCTATTTTCAATTTCGTTTATGATTTTATCAATAGCGTCAGGCACCTTGAGTCCGGTAATCATTTCAGAATTAATAACAGTTCCTTCTTTGCTGTCAAATGCTTTTTCGGAGATATCGCCTCCCGCGATTACCTGGACAATTGGAAGGTTAAAATGTTTTGCAAAATCATAATCCCGTTGGTCATGAGCAGGAACAGCCATTATAGCGCCTGTTCCATATCCCATCAATACATATTCGCTAACCCAGATTGGAATGGGCTTTTTAGTGAAAGGGTGTTCTGCATATGCTCCGGTGAATACTCCTGTTACTTCACGTGTTTCTGAAATTCTTTCCCGTTCTGAACGATTCAGGGTTTTATTGATATATTCTTTTACGTTTGTTTTATTTTCTGGTGTTGTAATTTTTTCTATCAGTTCATTTTCCGGTGCTAATACCATGAATGTTGCACCGAATATCGTGTCGGGACGTGTTGTGAATATGTTTATTTGTTGAGAACTATCTTTGATGTTGAATATCATTTCAGCACCTTCTGAACGCCCAATCCAGTTTCGTTGTATTTCTTTAAGTGATTCGCTCCATTCAACGTGATTCAGTCCTTGCAGCAATCTTTCTGCATATGCTGTAACCCTGAGCGACCATTGCTTCATTTTTTTTTGTTCAACCGGGTGGCCTCCTCTTACAGATACCCCGTCTTTTACTTCATCGTTCGCGAGAACAGTTCCCAATTCAGGACACCAATTCACCGTGCTGTCGGATAGATAAGCAAGGCGGTAGTATAATAGTATTTCTTGTTGTTCTTTTTCCTGCATAGCATTCCATTCGTTTGCAGAAAAAGATGGTGCATGCTCACTCACGACTGCTTCAAGGTTTTGATTCCCATCGTGTTCAAAATGGCGGGTTAATGTATCAACGTGTTCAGCTTTACCTGTTTTTTTATTATACCAATGATTAAAGAGTTGAATAAACACCTGTTGTGTCCATTTATAGTAGTCTGGATCGCACGTTTTAACTTCCCTGTTCCAATCGAATGAGAACCCCAGCTTGTTAAGTTGTTCTTTATACCGGTTGATGTTATTTTCTGTCGTTATCCTGGGATGCTGACCGGTTTTTATAGCATATTGCTCTGCCGGGAGTCCATATGCATCAAATCCCATAGGATGTAGCACGTTAAACCCATTCATTTTTTTATATCTCGCGTATATGTCAGATGCTATATATCCTAATGGATGACCTACATGTAAACCTGCCCCGGACGGGTAAGGGAACATATCTAATACATAGTATTTGGGTTTCGATGGGTCAATATCTACTTTATATGTTTGATTTTCTTCCCAGTATTTCTGCCATTTTGGTTCAATTTCTTTAAAGTGGTATTCCATGTTTTTTTCATTTTAAACTGCGAAAATAGTAATTTCTTTATAACAGTGGAATACAGAATTACAAAATGTTTTAATC
>CAYPTK010000232.1:0-3996 GCA_964413555.1 uncultured Bacteroidales bacterium
GGGTAGATTCAGTCGTCATGGCCAACCTGTTTTATCATTCAAATATATCCTGCGGAATTGCTCATTGTAATTTTCAATTGAGAGGTAAAGAGTCGGATCAGGATGAATTATTTGTACAACAGCTGGCTGCACGCTATGGATTCCCGTTTTATAACATTTCATTTGACACCCGTTCGTATGCCCGGGAACACGATATCTCAATTCAGATGGCAGCAAGAGAGCTACGATACGATTGGTTTGAAAACATTCGTAGTGAAAACAATTATGATTATATAGCCATCGGTCACAACAGCGATGACGTGGCAGAAACATTTTTCATCAATATCACGCGTGGCACGGGAATTCGGGGAATCAGCGGGATCAAACCGGTTGAAAGACATATCATCCGTCCTGTCCTTTTTGCTTCAAGAGAACAAATATTAAATCATTGCCAACAAGACAACATTCAATTCAGGGAAGATTCCAGCAATTCATCCGTTCAGTACGCGCGCAATAAAATACGACATCAGATTATCCCTCTTTTTGAAGAATTGAATCCCGGGTTTAAATCCACCATGAAGGAAAACATCAGGCATTTTGCTGATGTTGAAGAGGTATTCTTATCTTCTGTCAATATAATAAAAAAGGAACTGGTAACATTCCAACAAGGCAATGCCACCATCTCCATCCCTCGCCTCAGGCAATTGTCGCCTATACAACTATATGCATTTGAATTATTAAAAGATTTTGGTTTTACACGTGACCACGTGAATATTCTTTTAGAAATATTGAATCATCAGCCTGGGAAACAATTGTTTTCAAAAACTCACAGGCTGGTGAAAGACAGGGATGAATTGATCATCACTCCACGTGATAAAAATAACCCTGATCATGTTCACGTGAATGAAGACATAGATTCAATTGATGAACCTGTACCACTTACATTCAAATCATTTTCATATTCCGCGAATCAGAAAATTCCTCAAGATGAAAAAATCGCCTGGATAGACCGGGAAAAGCTTGTTTATCCTCTGATTATCCGCGGATGGAAGCATGGTGATTATTTCGTGCCATTAGGGATGCAGCACCATAAGAAATTAAGTGATTATATGACAGACAACAAATTTTCCCTGGCAGATAAAGAACAGGCCTGCCTGCTTTGTTCCGGCAACGACATAGTCTGGATCATTGGCCACCGGGTAGATGACAGGTATAAAATCACAGATAATACCACTATTGTTCTTGAAATTAAAATAAAATCATTTTGAAGCCTATGCTCTGAATTCCGGATACTTAGAATCAAATTACACTAAAATGATAGTAGAACATTTTATTTTTTAAAATTTAATTGGGCAGAAAAAATAGATTAAATACCTTTGTATCATTCATGATCTTAAAATATATAACTATGGAAGATTCACAAAAATTAACAAGCCCCTCGATCTTCATTGGCAAGCAAGGCAATGGAGTGATCAGCTTTGGTTCGGGACAGCCTGACCTGCCCCCGCCTTCCAAAGTAATTGAAGGCATTAACATTCGTAATGATCTGCGATACGGACTTATTCAGGGTGAAGCGGATTTAAGAGATGCATTATCAAAAGAATACCCTGCATCAACAGCAGATAACTTCATCATTACAAATGGTGCCTCCGAAGCGCTTGATCTGATTTTCCGTGCTATGGAACCGGGAAAAGTGTTGCTTCCTCGTCCGTATTATTATTCATACCCGTCGATCGTGCAATTTGCAGGCATGGAACCTGTATACACTGATTTGATCGATGGCAAAATTGACATGAATGATTTCAATAAAAAAATTGACGATTGTTCAGCTGTATTGATCAATTCCCCTTCTAATCCGACGGGCTGTATTGAAGAAATCGAAACCCTTAAAGAAATAGAAAAAATCACGAGGGAGAAAAATATATATATTGTCTCTGATGAGGTATATAAAGATTTAATATACGAACGTGAAAATTATCATATCCAGGGAGATAATGTAATCACTATTAATTCATTTTCAAAAACATACGCCATGTGTGGTGTCCGGGTTGGTTATCTCTGGAGTGCTGACCAGGATATCGTGGACAAAGCCATCGAGATCAAAACTCACACATCAATGAACACCAATTTGGTAGGACAAGATATGGCTTTACAGGCCATGTCTGTACCGGAAAGCTATATATTCGAACAACAAAAGACATGGTTAAGCCGGCGTAATTTAATCTACAAGGCCTTAACAGACCTGGGATTTGACTTATGGAAACCGGAAGGGGCATTTTATGTATTTCCCAAAGTAGAAAGACCCAGGGAATTTGTATGGAACTTATATAAAAAGCACAACGTGATTACTTATCTCGGTGAATGGTTTGGAGCACCTGACCGGATCAGACTAAGCTACGCGCTGGATATCAATGAAATTAACGAAGGCCTTAACCGGATTGAATCTGTCATTAAAGAGATGAACCTACAAATGCATAAATAGATTGGCTTTATACCTTAACTTCTTTACAAATAAAATTATCCCGGCCAAAATCCAAAAAGGGATTTCCCATATTATATTTTGAAAGATTGTTATCACTTGCTCTAAAGGACGATCCCAGCCAATACCTGATTGGGGTGTGACAATATTAAAAGGTGAAAAGAACCAGTCTGAAAAGGGCCAGACAATAGCCACCCCAATGCCATTGTCCATGTTGTCATCCATAATGCTGTCACATAGTAAATGAAGGATCACCCCAATCAAAAGGCCTGTAACAATGTCTGTTTGCCTGGGGTGACGGTAATATAACATAAACCCGGCACCTGTTACAATCAAAGCAAATAATACATTATGTGTTATAACCCTGTGTATATTATCAAAAAAGGGGAACAGGAACAACAAAAAATCAATATCAGGTAGTAACCCGCCAATCAGAATGGCAGGCAATGATACACGCTTAAGTGTTCCCGAGGCTATGTATGAAACAGATAAATGCCCGAGTGGTGTCATAAAATTATAACTTAATATCATGAATGATTCGATAATCTCATTTTAAAAACATATTTTTGCTCAATATATTTTATTCATCAAAAACTTTAACCCAAATTATGTATTAGAACTTCGTAATGAGCATTAAAAATACGATAAATGCAATGCCTTGTTTTGAAGTAGTTTTAACGTGTAATAGATTTTCTAATGCATATTTTGGGTTTAAAGAAGAAATACATATACCATGAATATAAACCCTTCCAATATATTTGATCTCAATAATACATTGGATGACTTTCTCAAGCATTCAGAAAAACTCGTCCACTATCATCGTTCTAATAATCCTGTATATTCAGCATATACTAATCACCTGGGAAAAACTACAGATCAGGTAAACAAGTTAGAAGATATCATTTTTCTACCTGTTGAATTATTTAAAACACATCAGATCATCACGAACAACAGCTCTGTTGATAAAGTATTTGAAAGCAGTGGTACCACCGGAAATACCACGAGCAAGCATTACATTCATGACATTTCAATATACACGAGAAGCTATTTAACCGGGTTTCAATACTTTTATGGAAATCCCGGGGACTACTGTATCCTTGCAATGCTTCCCTCCTATTCAGAACGCTCGGGTTCATCCCTGGTCACGATGATGGAAGGACTGATATCACGAAGTACTCATCCATGTAGTGGCTTTTACAATAAAGACTATAAAAAATTAAAAAACGTGCTTTTAAACCTTGAAAAAGACCAACAAAAAACACTGCTAATCGGGGTAAGTTTTGCATTGACAGAATTCGCAAAAAAATACCCGATGAATCTCGAGCACACCATTGTAATGGAAACAGGAGGCATGAAAGGCCGCCGGGAAGAGATCACGAGGGAAGAACTTCATCAATTGCTATCGAAACAACTTGGTATTCAAAAAGTCCATTCAGAATATGGCATGACTGAATTATTATCACAAGCCTATTCAAAAGGTCACGGGAGGTTCAAAACCCCACCCTGGATGAAGATACTGATCAGGGACCCATATGACC
>CAYPTK010000233.1:0-3992 GCA_964413555.1 uncultured Bacteroidales bacterium
GTTTTGAAGTAGTTTTAACGTGTAATAGATTTTCTAATGCATATTTTGGGTTTAATAATCATCCGGCACGTGATTGCACGTGTGATCCTATAAAATTGACCTGTCCTTCACAATCTAAGGCTTGTCATCCATTTTCAATAACAATATTGCCGAGGTGACAAGAATGTTCCCATCAGGCAGGATATACCAGCAAGGGCATACGTGTATGGAATACTACGCGGTTGAGTGGTTCTGAAATAAAATATTTTAAAAGGATATTGTGTTTGTGCCTTGTCACCGAAAGCATGTTGATGTCTTTTTCCCTGATAAAATCCTGGAGGTCGGTCAAAATATCTTTTCCTTTTACCATACTGCATTCAACATCGTAACCAGGATAATATTTATCGAAAAATCCTTCAAGTTTATCCATGTCTTTATTCACCGCGTCTGGATTTGCATCTTTGTCCATATGCACGCAATATACCTTGGGGTTTAATCCTTCCCACGTGTTTAGCAATTGATGAAGAGAGACAAAATCAGAACTATCAAAACGTGTAACATGTAAAATATTCATCCTGTCCCCTGTATCATAATTGGTCTCTTCGGGTACAGTTAACACGGGTACATCCAGGTTGCCAATGGCTTTAACAGTAAACCGCCCCATCAAATCATGATATTTTTTTCCACTTCCTTTCGTGCCCAACACGATCAGGCCAGGATCATACGTATGTATTGTTTTCACCAGTCCTGCATATATAGAACCACCTTCAAGAGTATAATCCACTTCTATTTCACGGGTACCTCTCTCCTGTAATGTTTCCCGCGCTTCTTTCGTTAATTTCTCAAGCCGCTCCCGTGCCTCCTCTTCTATGCCATACACGTGATTGTCAAAATACCCTCCTGATTTCATATCCTTGGTATATGCTTCGGGATTGGTAAACGGGTTAAAATATGCATGAAAAATCCGGATATTTGCTTTAAGCTTTGTTGCCATTTCCAAAGCATAATAACATGCATTCATCGAGTAATCTTTGAATACAACCGGAACCAGGATCTCCTTAATTTGATTGTTTTCCGATGGAATTTTAATCTCTTCTTTGCCATAACGCTCATCTATTTCTTTTGCTATCTCGAGCGCTCTTGACAGGTCTTTTACCCTTGTCCGCACCTTATAATATTGTACTGGTTCTTCAATGGCTTGTTCTACCTGTTCCAGTATACCTTTCACTCCTTTCTTTTCAAGGTATTCTATCATTAAGTTGGCACGTTTTTTAGTTTGTGCAGCAAGGGTCACCAATTTTTCCTTCATAATCATCCATTTTTGTTATACCCCTTAGCTATATTCCAATTTGTGTAATACAAAAATATACAGCCAAAAAATAATTAATTTTTGGGGGCTTCTAATATAAAGAAATAAAATTAAAAAAATTTCGAGAGTGATAAATGAACATCGCGTAAAATGTTGGATTTTTTCACGATGATATAGATATCATTAAAAGGTATATTTTAAAATTAACTCTAAAGCATTGTCATACATCAAATAACTGTAATTAGTCACTTGCAGCAAGGTAAACGAAAATAAAAAGTTAAAATGGTTATTGAATTTCGCCCCTATATTGGGTGCAAAAATCATTTCAAAAAGACCTGATTTACCTTTTTTATAAAATTCTGTTAACCCAATTAAAAATTTATTTAGTTGAAATAATTGATTAAAGTAGAATCTTCCATAATAACCATAGAAACTTAAACACGTACTGTTAAACATAGTATTCCCGTTGTTAAGTGTTAACTCGTGATGAGCAGTGATGTTGATCTTAGTAGGTATTTTATAACCTAAAAAAATTTCATCTTTTGTATATTTGTTTTGATAAATCCCGGGGGAGGCTATTCCAAATCCAGCCTTTTTATACTTGAATAATAAACCTACACCCAATACAAAATGTTGGGTCTGAATAAAAGATTTAGACGTTAATTCATCACAAACTTCTGGATCGCAAAACATTAATTCATCAGTTGGCACTTTAAATTTATGATAATAAAGATTGGTTCCAAGATGTACTGAAAAATCATTGGAAAATGTATGGGTAAATCTCAAGCTTGTACCATAATTATACTTCTCGCCATTATTCATATTCTCATATGATCCATAAAATCTAACACCAGAAGATATTGATTTAACGGGAATATCCACTGCCAACCTTCCAAAATAACCATAAAACCAATTTACACTGTACATCTTAAAAGCCTGTGCTTTTGAAAAATAAAAAACAGAAATAGAGTCTTTGATCGCGGTATATGCCGGGTTAAAGTATGCCAGGTCTTTATGAAATAATTTATGGTAATAATAAGAATGCTGACCTGAAGATATTTGGAATATAAAAAAGGTTAAGAAAACAAGAATAAATGACTTCATGGTTGTATTTTAATAATTATAGATCAACGAAATATCAATTCCTGTAAATGTTTGATTCAACAATTAAAAAGCAGTAATGAACAAATCAATGTTTTGATACGGAAGGCTGTATAAATCCCCTATCCTGCTGTTGGTCAGTATCCCATTATATACATAGATGCCGCTTCTAAGGCCTGTATCATGTTTGATGTGTTTAGAAAAACCTCCTGATGAACCAATATTAAGAAGCAACGGGGTAAACACGTTGCTCAAAGCGATGGAAGCGGTCCTGGCTACTGTTGAAGGCAGGTTTGGCACACAATGATGGAGTACCCCGTATTTAATATAAACCGGTTTGCTCAATGAACAGGGTTCACTTGTTTCAATACATCCGCCCTGGTTAATTGTAGTATCTATAATCACGGAACCTTCTTTCATTTCCTTTACCATTTCTTCAGTAATCAAAAAGCCATTCATGTTTTCTTCGGAGGGGATCGCACCAATGATCACGTCAGCAGATTTGATGGCTTTATGAATAATTTTAGGATGGAAGATGGAAGTATACAAAGGGGTTCCAATTTTATCCTGCAGGTTTCGTAACCTGTAAAGCGAGTTGTCAAAAACTTTAACATGTGCTCCCAGTCCCAGTGCACCACGGATTGCATATTCTGCTGTAGTTCCTGCCCCCAAAATGATAACCTCTGCCGGTGTTATGCCGGTTATGCCTCCCAGCATGACACCCTTTCCTTTGTATGTATTGCTTAAATATTCAGCTGCAACCAATATAGCAGTATATCCTGAAATAGAATTCATTGATCGTTCAATTGCCAGTGTTCCACTACCGTCTTTTAAAAATTCATACGAAATGGCAGTGACTTTCTTGCTCATTAACTTTTGAAAGTATCCCCTGTTCTGATTGATCAATTGAATGGAAGAAAAAGCAAGCTGATTATTCGATTTAAACAGGTCTATTTCTTCTATCGTGAATGGTGAGACTTTTAAAATTACATCTGCATTAAATATGTCTTCTTTATTATCTAATATCTGCCCCCCCATTTCACTGTAATGGGTATTCCTGTAATTTGCACCAGTACCTGCATCTCGTTCAATCATGACCGCATGGCCATTTTCAACTAATATTTCTACGGCTTCCGGTGTAAGAGGAATACGGCTTTCTTTATTAAAATCTTCTTTTAAAACACCAATGGCAATTTTTTGCTGTTTATTGCCCACTTCCAGCATTTCTTCCTGTGGTAATAACGCCCCTTTGTCTAACGAATATCCCGGTGATAAAAATTTATGCATAGTAAGCGAAATTATTATGGTGTTAAGGCCTGAATATATAATGTCAGGTTAAAGATAAATAATAAAAATGAAATTTTAAAATTTCCTATGTGTTAAATTAGTGACAGTATAAAAATTGATTCTACCACGTTTTTAACGGGATTGATCTTGGGGATTCAGAAGACAGAATCCAGGTTAGTTTGATTATATGCTTCAATTAACTTACTTACTTCTTCAACTTGTTTTATCAACAAGCTGCTAGTGTCATGTCACACCTGATATAACACTAGTGTCATGTCACACCTGAGATGACGGTTAAGTTGAAGGAATTATTTGA
>CAYPTK010000234.1:0-3972 GCA_964413555.1 uncultured Bacteroidales bacterium
CTGAAATCCCAACGTCTTATGAGATAGGGATGAGCTATACAATGCAGGTTTTACCTGTAAAGATAAATTATCACTGATGTCATAATCGTAAAAATGAGCATCAACCAGCGCGTCAATAATGTTCAGCAGGTAAATTCCGGCAGTCCATATAATCGCCCAGTCCCTGGATCTTTTATATTCATTTTTATAGTATTCTAATGCATATTCAATGTCTTCGTCACGCGCGTTAAGCGTGATATTGTTCAGTTGCTGAAAAAAGTTGGTTGTAGAATCATCATCCATGAAATCGGCATACCCTCGTTTATAATCTTTAAATAAATTATGATTTTCACGGGCATAATAAATTGAGAAAACCAACCCGCCATAAATGATTGGGATTTTCCAGTATTTTTTATTGTAGGCTTGTCCGAGTCCTGGAAGTATTGCAGAATAAAGTGTGGCTTTTTGGGGAGAATGGTTTACCTTATCCTGATTATTTTGAGATATGTTAACTTGGCCGGCCGTGTCCCCGGTAAACTTAATAGTATCCTGGGCCGATCCTTCAGCAATACAAAGAATCCAAAAAAACAATAATAGTCCCTGAATTTTAAGACAATACCTGATCAATGATTTCGCATTTTTTAATATTCATGAAAATCTACTTTACTTCTAAATACGAAAAAAAGGGGTTTTAAGTATTTTTTTGATCAAAAATTGCAATAATTCGATCTAATTCTTCATCTGATTTGAATGGAATAATAATCTTTCCTGACCCTTTTCCATTTCTTTTAAAATCAACATTTGTTTTAAGGTATTGGCTTAATTCGTTTTTTAATTCTTCATATTCTTTCGGAAGAGAATGTTGTTGATTGGATTTGTCTGTTTGGTTTTCCTGGTTTTTTGCAGCATGTAATTTTCTGACAATTTCTTCTGTTTTTCTTACTGACAAACCTTCTTTTATAACGCGGTTGAATACATTCATTTGCATTTGTGGATCATCAATATTGATGATTGTTCTTGCATGCCCCATCGATATTTTTTTCGCCCTGATGCCCAGTTGTATTTCCGGGGGCAGTTTTAACAACCGGAGATAATTTGAAATGGTCGCCCTTTTTTTGCCTATCCGGCCACTAACTTTTTCCTGCGTCAGGTCACATTCTTCCATAAGACGTTCATAGCTTAATGCAATTTCAATCGAATCCAGGTCTTCCCGTTGAATATTTTCCACCAATACCATTTCAAGCATGTCCTGGTCATTGGCAGTGCGAATATATGCAGGTATTTTGGTGAGCCCTGCTTTGGAAGCGGCTCTCAACCGGCGTTCACCAGAAATTAACTGGTATTTATCTGAATCATCTAATTCTCTCACCGTGATGGGCTGGATGATCCCTATTTGTTTTATTGATATAGAAAGTTCTTCCAGTGCTTCTTCATTAAAGTTAGTTCTTGGTTGAAAAGGATTTGTTTCAATTTGACTGATATCAATTTCAAAGCTTGATTTCAATCCGATTTCTTTATTATTATAATTTCCGGAGTCTTCAATAAGTGCTCCTAATCCTTTTCCTAATGCATTTTTTCTGGCCATGTCAAAGGGATTTGAATTGTTGGGTATTTAGTGTAATTATTCAATATTTTTTTCAGCATTTTCAATTTTGGTTGCATCATTTTTTTGCAATAATTCTTTTGCTAAATTCAAATGATTTATAGAACCTGTTGAATTGGCATCATAAAGAATAGCGGGTTTTCCAAAGCTGGGAGCTTCGCTAAGTTTTATGTTTCGTTGTATGATGGTATCAAATACCATATCATCAAAGTGTTTTTTTACTTCTTCAACAACCTGGTTTGATAATCGTAAACGTGCATCATACATGGTTAATAAGAATCCTTCTATTTCGAGTTCAGGATTGAGCCTGCCCTGGACGATCCGGATCGTGTTCAGGAGTTTTCCCAGGCCTTCCAGTGCAAAGTATTCACATTGTACCGGTATGATTACAGAATGTGCAGCTGTAAGCGCGTTCACCGTGATGAGCCCCAGTGAAGGTGAACAGTCAATCAAAATGAAATCATAATCCTGTTCAACTTGGTTGATCACGTGTTTTAAAATTTTTTCCCTGTTTGGCCTGTTTAACATTTCTATTTCAGAACCTACCAGGTCAATATGCGAAGGGATCAAATGCAGGTTTTCTAAATTCGATTTAAGGATAATGTCTTTCGGGTTGGCTTCATCACTCAAGCATTCATAAATACTTGTTTTAATAGCCTTAACATCAAAGCCCAGGTGTGAGGTCGTGTTAGCCTGCGGATCAACATCAATCAGTAATATTTTTTTTTCTAATGTAGCCAGGGCTGCTGCTAAATTTATGGCAGTTGTAGTTTTTCCCACTCCTCCTTTTTGATTGGCTAAAGCAATTATCTTTCCCATGGTATTTGATGTTTGATTAATAATTAATGCTTTATTTACTTCAAATTAAGCAATAGGCAAATTTAGTATTTCTTATTGAATTTATGTTTTTTATGGGGATGTGAGTTGTAAACAAAAAATCAGTTTTATTAACAAGTTATTAACAAAAAAATGAAAAACTGTTAATAAAAATTTGGTTTTGGTAGATTCAGTATAAGTGCTTGCTTTAGCATGCTGTCTATAAAAACGCGTGTTTGGATCATCAAGTTTGATAACGAGGGGTGCGAACCTCCCCGGCGTATTTTTTAGGAAAGCATAACAAAATAAGCAGGCATGATGGGATAAACACTATTTGTTTTTTTTGACCAGTTTGATCTCGAATAATTTAGGCCAGTTTTTACCCGTGATAAATAACGTGTTTGATTTTTCATTATACGCGATTCCATTTAAAACATTGATACCCGGATGTTGATCAGAAGGTTTTAGTAAACCATTTAAATCAATTTTACTCAATACTTTCCCGGTACGAGGATGGATTTCAATAATATAATTTTCCCCGTATACATTTGCAAATACCGACCCGTTAATGTATTCCAGTTCATTCAATCGATTTATCTCGTGTTTATGATCCCATACCGATATTTTTTTTATAAATGTAAACCCGGAAGTGTCATAATAGAAGAGTTGGTGGCTTCCATCACTCATGATAAAATGTTTCCCGTTAAATGTAATTCCCCAGCCTTCGCGATTGGGGTAATATATTTGTTGTATTTCCCGGAAATCTTTTTTCTGATATATAAATGCTTTTTGCGCCTTGTATGTTAATTGAATAATTTTACCATTATATAGTGCAATGCCTTCCCCGAAAATGTCATCCGGCAACCGATGCATTTGCAATGGTTTTCCTGAAGTTTTATCTACTACGCGTAAACTTGATTTACCATATAAACCGGTACTTTCATAAAAATAATCATTTTCATAGATGAGTCCTTGCGTGTACGCTTTTTTATCGTGAGGGTACGTGTTGACAATGGTATATGTATATTGAACGGGTGGGTTTTTGGGTATAACAAGGAACTGAACCGCTGTACCTGCTGTCATGTTACCCTGGTTGTATGATTTAGCAGTCAATGTATTATATCCCGCTGTCATCCTGTCGGCCTGTACAGTGTGCCTGAATTCATCACCTGTTACTGTTTTGTATGTATTGCCGTTGATTTTAAAAATGACTGAATCGGTTGTTGATTTACCGGAAATATTAATGTCTACAGGAATTGTATCATGAAAACGCCATCGTGACTGAATGCCGGGAGAAATAAACCGGATGGTGTTTTTGGAAACAGACTGGACAGAGCCTGATTCGTGTTTTTTATTCATTTTTTTTTCCTGCAGGTCTTTTTGCCCGCATTGTAAGAAAAAAAACATGATAATCACTCCCGGGATGAATACGATTTTTGTCATTTGATTATTTTTTAGTTATTTAAAGCAAAATCTTGTTTGGTTTATAGGTTTAATAAGAGCTATAGAGGTATAGCACGGGATAGTGATAAGGGCGTGTTGACCCGTGTATCCTATATTCATCTATATCCTTT
>CAYPTK010000235.1:0-3826 GCA_964413555.1 uncultured Bacteroidales bacterium
ATTAACCATTAACAATTAACAATTAACAATTAACCTTCTCAATATGGTACGTGTTCAAAATCTACTTCCACCAAATCTTCATATTCTACTCCTGCGTTTTTCATGTCTTCGTCTTTCTCGGAGTAGTGCCATTTGATCAGCACTTTTTTGCCGTTTTCACTGATGGATTCGAGGGCATTAAGAATGTCGAAGATCAGCTTGGCCGTGGCCGTGTTGAAATAGGTCAGCTTAAAATCAAAGACGGTCTCGTCATTGGGGTTTTTAGCATATTCCTCCAGCCAGTTGACGACTTTATCAAAAAAGTCGGTGACATCTTCGGGGAGCGACTTTCCGCTCATCTCGAAAATGTTGCCTGCCGGGTCAAAATTGACTTCCGGTGTTTCGTCTGTTTTGGGAATGTATAATTTTTCCATGGCTATATAATTTTAAGTTCTGGGCACTGTGATTTTTAATATAAAAAAGGTAATGTCTTCATTGATGGGCAAAAAATGATACCCGAATTTTTGTTTTGTCTTTTTCGCGATGTCTACAAAGCCAAGGCCTGCCCCGGCTTTGTCTGAGAGCTTTCCGGTAGAAAGGATTTCTTTGTAGAGTTTTTTCAGCCCCTCGTTATCCAGGCTGTTGATCTTGTCGAGGTATTCTTTTAAGTCAATAGCTTTTGTTTTTTCCACTGCATTCCCGGTGGTAATACTGTATTTGTCCTTTTCTCGTTGCACCAGGAACATGCCATTGCCGAATTCTTTTCCCTGTTCATCGGTGATTTTATCAGCATGTTTTCCAATGTTTTGCAGGCATTCCACCATCACGTGATATACCCGCTGCTGGATGGATTCATCTTCTTCTTCTTTTTTCATATCCGATTCGGCCATGCTGGTAAATGCTTTGGTGATGTTCTGGGATATTTCACCTTCGTACATCAGGGTGATGTTACTGTCCTTCATCATCCTATACATGTCAAATGCTGTTTTGATGAAGTTTGGCGTGATAGTATGTGCTTTTTCCATTTCCATAGTCATTCTATTTTTTAGTTTATAATTGAAGTCCTATTAATAATACATCGTCTAACTGCGGGCCGCCTGCTTTCCATTGATTGAAATCTTCATAAAAAGCATCATGAAGCTCGTGGATTGAATGGTTTGCACGCGATGTAATGAGCTGCCGGATCCGTTCATTGGAGTACTTGGGTGGCTCTTCACCATTAAACTGGTCGGGCAGGCCGTCGGAAAACATGAAAACGCGGTCGCCCTTGCTGTATTCAATGGTGTGAGTGGTGAATTTTTCCTCTACAGGTTTGGCCTCTTCACCTTTTTGTTGTTGTTTTTTACGGAGCTTGCGGGCCAGCATCATTTCCCGTAAGGGATTGCCGCCAATGGCACGGCTATCGCCTTCAAATTCAACCATTTTTCCTTTTTTCATCATGTATAATGGCCGGTGGGCACCGGAAAATTCCACGATCTTTTTTTCCGTGTCGATTTTGCACAGGGCAATGTCCATCCCGTCGCGGGTGGCATTGACTTTACTGCCCTGGCGGTCCTGGCGAAGGGTTTTTTTTATATGGCCATGCAACATATCAAGTATTTCACCACTGGTGATTACCCGGTCGTGGTCTACAATGTTAATCAGGTTGAAGACCCCGACAAAGGACAGGAGTGCACCGGGCACCCCGTGGCCGGTGCAGTCCACGGCTGCAATATAGAACGTCCCGTTGTGGCGGAAGAACCATGGAAAATCACCACTGACCACATCCTTGGGCATGTACATCATGAAGGAATCGGGAAAATACTGGCGCACGGTTTCTTCGTCGGGCAAAATAGAAGTCTGAATACGGCGGGCATAGTTAATGCTGTCGGTGATGTTTTTCTTTTGCTTGCGGATGCGCTCTTCCGCCTTTTTCAGTTCTGTAATATTGGAATCTACCGTGACCAGCTTGGAGATTTTCCCGTTTTCATCCAATACAGGGTTCAGCGTGGTTTGCACCCATATCTTTTCCCCGCTACTGGTGGTGTTTTGAATGGTATAATTCACCGGTTGTTTTTGAATGATGCAGGAATCAATGAGTTTTTTGATATGTGAGTCTATGTTGTGTTTGATACGGATGTTTCCCAGGATGCTAACATCTATGCTGTCTTCGTGATCCCGGATGTATTCTTTGGTAAACCCATAAAGTTTATAAAAGGCCTCATTGATCCATTCCAGCTCTAAATCGGCATTGTAGATGGCCACGGCATTGTCTGTTTCCCTGGCCACGATGGAAAGCTTGGCGAGTTCTTTGTTCTTTTCGTCAAGCTCGCGTTTGACGCGTTCCTGCTCGAGGCATTCCTGTTGCATATGATACGCTTTCCTAACCATTGGAATCAAATCGGTTTCAAGGTTTCCCGTCTTGGGGATAAAATCGATTGCCCCGGCTTTCATGGCCTCTATGGCACGTTCCACGGTTTTATCGGCCGTGAGGAAGATAAATGCATATTTTTTCCCTAATGATTTTAGCCGTTGCATGACTTCAAGCCCATTCATGTTTTTAAGCTGATAACTAATAATTACAACTACAGAATGGTCATTATTAAGTTCTAAAAACTCATAGGCTTCATATCCATCCTGGTAATGATCAAGTTGAAATTGATTTTTATCAAATAATGTAGTAATAAATTCTGATTGAAGCCAATTTCCATTGATTAATAATACCCGTATTTTATTCTCCTGTGGAGTATTTTCTTTTTGCATTTTTATGCCTTGTTGAATTATTGCTTCTTCCATAGCTTAATATTTTATAATTTGCTTACTGATCTCGTTCAGATCCATGACCTTGTCTGCTGCTCCCATGTTGACCGCGACTTTGGGCATTCCAAAGACAACGCATGATTCTTCATTTTGGGCTATTGTTGGTGCACCGGCCTGCTTGAGTTCCAAAAGCCCCCGGGCCCCGTCGTCGCCCATCCCGGTGAGCAATATGCCCAAGGCATTTTTCCCGGCATAGCGTGACGTGGAACGGAACAACACGTCGACCGAAGGGCGGTGGCGATTGACCAATTGCCCGGTTTTAACCTCGACATAATAGCGGGCGCCGCTTCGTTTGACCAGCATGTGGTAATTGCCCGGGGCAATCAGGGCACGCCCGCGGATGATCGTGTCGCCGGTAGCCGCTTCTTTGACAGTAATCTTGGAAATGCTGTTAAGGCGCTCGGCATACGACTTGGTAAATACTTCCGGCATATGCTGGACAATCACGATGCCGGGAGTATCGTGAGGCAGTTGCACCAGGATGTCTTTGATGGCTTCGGTACCCCCGGTGGAAGCGCCAATGGCTACTACTCTCTCGGTAGTCTCTGCCATACTGAGGGGTTGCTTGCTGGAAATCACGGCATCAGCGGAATATTTGGGCTGGACTTTGATGTCCCTGAAAAAGCGTTGTTGCAATTTTTTGATATTGGCATGGGCTGCTGCCTTGATGGCATCACAGATGCGTATCTTTGATTCCCGGATAAAGGTGCGGGTGTCCATGTTGGGTTTGGTGATGATGTCTACAGCCCCGTATTGGATGGCTTTCATGGCCGTCTCGGTGCCCTCGGCTGTCAGGCTCGAAATAATAACGACAGGCATGGGATGCTGGCTCATCAGTTTTTTCAGGAAGGTGAGGCCGTCCATGCGGGGCATCTCGATATCAAGGGTAATCACATCCGGGGCTTCTTTTTTGATCTTTTCGACAGCATAATACGGATCAGCGGCCGTGCCCATCACCTCGAGCCGCGGATCAGAATTGATGATCTCGGTGAGCGTCTGCCGAACCACTGCCGAATCGTCTATGATTAATATGCCGTGCTTGTTCATG
>CAYPTK010000236.1:0-3797 GCA_964413555.1 uncultured Bacteroidales bacterium
CGCGCGTTTTGGGGCTTCACAAGCCTCGTTATCGAACATTATGATCCAAACACTTGACTTTATAGACAGGCACTAATTAGTGTTTGTCCTATCATGTCCGCTGTCTTCAATACACCTGTACCAAAAATTGCTCATTTACACTTGTAACTTGCTTGTTTTAGGGCTTCACGAGCTCGATATCGAACATGATGATCAGACTCCAATTTAAGACTGACATGAATTAATTGGACAAAATTACTTTATTTATCCGTTTATTACAAATAATAAGCCTTTATTAATGAAAGAAACAATTCAAATAATAATATAATTATGGTTTCTTAGTAATTTTTTTATGCCAACATAAAAAAATAACATAAAATTGTCCATTCATTATAAATTAATTGGGTAAATATTTCTTCAATAAAAAAAAAGTATGTATATTTGAATTTTAACTATATAGAATTGTTAATTGTAAAAAATAATTATGAATTATGGAGGAAGGACAACGAGAAAATGTAAAGAAAAAGAAAAAAGTGATTTTTACCAAAACCATCAGGGCGGGTAAAAGGACTTATTTTTTTGACGTTAAATCAACACAAAGAAATGAATTATATCTAACAATTACTGAAAGCCGGAAAAGGTTTAATAATTTCAGGAAAAGCTTCTATTTTGAACAATATAAAGTGTTTTTGTACAGCGAAGACTTCAATAAATTCGAAGATGCATTCTCTGAAACAATTGAATATATTCGATCAAACCAAAAGGAATACGGAAACAAAACTGATGTAAATCAAAATCAGTACGATGGACATGAATATAATGATAATGAATATAATACAGAGAGCGAATATACCAATGTAGATTTTGAAGACCTGCATACCGGACATAACCAAAATGGTGAAGAAAACGGACAAGACAAAGAATAACCTGTTCTTATCAATACTATATACCTATTTATTGTTCATCTCAAAAGATGTGTTATATTGCTTTATCTTGTAGTTAAAAAAGATTTAAGCCGCCTTCACTTATATTTTTATAATCATTTTTATAAAAATAAACAGCAACATCCGCGTAGGAAAAGGGATTTGAATATTTTATCCCGTAGGGAAAGCTTTTTTTATTGCTCCATTGTATAATTTCAGCTGAATCACATAAAAAATCATGATTCAAAGCTGAAGAAAAAAACCTTATTTTTCCGGCCATAGTGTTGTTCGTGTCATTCACGTTAAACCTGCTTTCAACTACTTTTGTAAATACAGCAAGATATCGGATTTGCCATTTATAGGATTTAAGCCGTTCAATTCTTTTTTTTCTTTCGTGCTTAATATTATTGGTATGATATTGGTGCACGTGCTTATATTGCCTGGATAATAGTGAATCTGTTCTTATGGCATGCTCCAATTTTTCAATAAAAGAAGGTTTTAATTGAAAACGGCCGATTGAAAAGTTTGATGCAGGTTTGCCTTTCCGGATATAAAAAAGCTCGTTCATTTTCGTTTCTAAAATATCCCGCCACATAGAATATCTTATTAGTTCAGGAAATCCTATTGATAATACCAACGTTTCATTTGCATTCTCCTGGATAATGATTTTTTGTAGTTTGTTATGTTTTTTTTTGTAAAAACGAACAGCCTGTTCATAATCTTCCTGAAAATATTCTGATGGATTTTCCTGTTTGCTGTTTTGAGAAAATATAAAACATAAAGTAATGTAGATAAAAAACACTTTCACATTAAATGCATTTTATTATAATGGGTATCAATATTGATTTTTAATCTATTCGTCCTCATTGCCTTTATTCTTCTTCTTCTTTTTCGCTTCTTTTAATTCATTTTCCTTGTATTCTTCTAAAAATTGATTGATTTCTTTATATGAAAGCTGTTTAACATTGGTTACAATAAAATTGGACATTAAAAAATTACCATATTTATTACATTCACCAATTATTGATGTAAATACTTCTTTTACAGATATTTCAATTGGAATAAGTGCTAATATTGTTGAAATATTATTATAAAAATTCATTTTTTCAATTTCAATATCATGCTCTCTTAAAGAATATTCAAATTCTTTTTGTATCAGTTGTCTTTGTTTTGGAGTAAATTTTTCACCGGATTTTGACATTAATACAATAAAATATCTCAATTTAGAACCTTTTCCCCCGAGGCCGGTAGAAATGAAAACCTGGTTCTCATCAAGCAATTTACTCTGTAATAGCATCCTGTTCTCCTGAAAAGCCAGGATACTCCAATTTCTAATTTCACCTTCAGCGGTTTTAGCAAATTCTTCTAATTTCCGGTACGCGGAAACGTCTTCAACAGAAGCCAGCTTTGCCAGGACGCGTTTTTTTTTCTCCTGTGATGTATCTTTTTCAAAAAGTTCTTTTGACATTTTATCTATATCAATATCTTCATCTTTTATCTCTTCTTTAACTTTTTTAGAAAAATCAAAATATTTCATTTGAAGATCTAAATCTATTTGTTCTTCTAATATATTGAAATTCTCAAATTTCCCAAACAACTCTTTTATCCTGTTGTAAATGCTCTCTTCGTTCATATTCTTTTTTTAAATCCTGTATAAAAATACATAAGTTTAATGAAGGTGTCAACCATTTGAACGGATTATTTTCTAAACAATCCATCAAAGCTGTTAGTCACCCATTCTTAAAACAGCCAGAAAAGCTTCCTGTGGAACATCAACTTTACCTACCTGGCGCATTCGTTTCTTCCCTTTCTTCTGTTTTTCGATTAATTTCCGTTTTCTGGTGATGTCGCCGCCATAACATTTTGCTGTCACGTCTTTTCTTAATGCTTTTACAGTTTCACGGGCAATAATTTTAGCCCCGATAGATGCCTGGATGGCGACTTCAAATTGTTGACGCGGTATTAATTCTTTAAGCTTCTGACAAATACCCCGTCCAAATTGGTAGGCATTATCCCTGTTTATTAGTGTTGATAGTGCATCTACAGTTTCATGATTGATTAAAATATCCAATTTTACAAGATTGGCAGGCCTGTAACCAGACTGGTGATAATCAAATGAAGCATACCCTTTCGAAATGCTTTTCAGTTTGTCATAAAAATCAAAAACAATTTCATTCAATGGCATATCAAACATTACTTCTACCCTGTTGTTCGGTAGGTAAATCTGTTTTTTTAATTCACCCCGTTTGTCAACACAGAGCTTTATTATTGAACCGATATAATCACTTATCGTGATGATCTGAGCATTGATATAAGGCTCTTCAATTGAATTAACAATATGTGATTCAGGTAATTCTGACGGATTGGATATGTAATATTCTTGTTCATCTTTTGTCTTGATAAGGTATGAGACATTGGGTACTGTTGTAATGACATCAATATTAAATTCACGATCGAGCCGTTCCTGGATGATTTCCATATGTAGCAATCCTAAAAAACCACACCGGAAACCAAACCCCAAAGCCTTTGAATATTCCTGTTCAAACGTTAACGAAGCATCATTTAATTGAAGTTTTTCTATTGAATTTCTCAGCTCTTCATAATCGTCTGCATCTATTGGATATACCCCTGCAAACACCATGGGTTTAATGTCTTCAAATCCTTCAACAGCTTTCGTGCAGGGGGTTTCAGCGTGCGTCAGGGTGTCCCCGACCTTGATCTCCTTGGATGACTTGATCCCGGTTACAATATAACCCACGTCACCGGCGTAAAGATCTTCGCGAATTTCAGGTTTAAATTTTAAAATGCCTATTTCATCCGCCGAATAGACCTTATCTGTAGCCATGAATTTAATCTTGTCGCCTTTTTTTAATGAGCCGTTAAAAAGCCTGAAAT
>CAYPTK010000237.1:0-3726 GCA_964413555.1 uncultured Bacteroidales bacterium
ATCCCTGCCATAAATACCAAATGTTGGCAAACCTTTCTGCGTGTATCCAGCCAATGCAGCAGCAAGATATACCGCACCCGGGCGCTCTGTCCCGTTAAAACCCCAAATGGCTTTAGGGATAAACGGGTTATCATCAAATATTTCAGTGCCATAACACCAGCATGGCGTTACAGTAATTGATACACCTACATTTTCCCGTGCAAATTTATCGGCTGTAGATGCTGCTTCTGCAACACCACCTATACACGTGTCTGCTATTACACATTCTATATTGCTACCGTCTGCATGTCTTAAATGTTCAGTTAAAAAACCGGCTACATTTTTAGCCATCCCCATGGTCTGATCTTCAAGGGATTCACGTACACCTTTCCGTCTTCCGTCTATCGCGGGCCGTATTCCTATCTTCGGTAATCTTCCTTTTAAACGGTTACCATTTATTTTTTTACTCATAATATTATTATTTAAGATTGTTTTATTTTTAGTGTAGCCAAAAATAGTAAATTTTAAAGACTAAACAATGAACTTTATCTAAAAGTATATCTCCTTACAGCAACAGGAATAAAGTATTAAAATTTAATCTATCAGATTTTTCAATGGTATTCATTTTGTTTGAATGAATAGAGAAAAATTTTATTTGACTGAATATTTTTTATACATTTGCAACCTCTAAAAAAATTGGTTCCGTAGCTCAACTGGATAGAGCAACGGCCTTCTAAGCCGTAGGTTCCAGGTTCGACTCCTGGCGGAATCGCGAAAAAACTAAAGAAGAGCATCTCTCGTTTTACAAATTATTGTCGCGATATTTTTTCATCCTTCTTGCTCACGTTTATTAATGTTACTGTGCATATATGGATTTTAAAAAACATTTTTTCCATGTCTGTATTTTCATGTATTTAATGTTATACAGACGCGATGATATAAATGTAATTGTAAGAACTGACATTAATAATCTTTTTATACCAACATTTATAATAATATAATGAATTGGTTATATTTGAACTGAATTGTTATAATCATATCAATATATACACATGAGAAAATACAAAGAACGTGTATTGCAGGGCAAACCGTATCCACTGGGAGCAACCTGGGACGGAGCAGGTGTAAATTTTGCCATGTACAGTGAAAACGCGACACAAGTCATTTTATGTTTATTTAACCATGCACATGACAAACATGAATATTCACAAATTTACATGGAAGAAGTCACCGGTTATGTTTGGCATGCTTACCTCCCTGATATTAAACCCGGGCAATTATACGGGTATCGTATTGAGGGGCCTTATGAACCGGAGAATGGTCATCGCTTCAATCCCAATAAACTAATGATAGACCCTTATGCCAAGGCTATTTGCGGAAAAACCGAGATTAGATCAAGCATGTTTGATTATAAAGTAACACCTTTAAAAAAGAGCAATACATTTAAACCTCACACCATAAACAACGCGGGCGATGTAAATAAATGCATCGTGATTGACCATCATTTCGAATGGGAAGACGATCTAAGGCCGGATACAGAGATGCACGACACCATTATTTATGAATTGCATGTAAAAGGGTTTACAATGCAACATCCCGATGTGCCAAACGAATTAAGAGGCACATACAAAGGGCTGGCGAGTGAACCGGTGATAGATTATTTCAAACAACTTGGCATCACAGCCATTGAATTGATGCCAATCCATCATTTTGCTCACCGAAAATATTTAATTGATCATGGCCTGTCAAATTACTGGGGATATGATACCATTGGTTATTTCGCACCCCATGCAGAATACACGAGTTCTTCATGTTATGGTGGACAGGTCAATGAATTTAAAGAAATGGTAAAAGCCTATCATAAAGCAGGCATTGAAGTCATCCTCGACGTGGTATATAATCATACTGTAGAAGGCAACCACCTGGGAGCAAATTTATCTTTAAAAGGCATTGACAATGCCAATTATTATCGATTAGACCAGGATAATCCTCTGTATTACAAAGATTACACCGGAACCGGAAACACTTTGAATCTGATCAATCCACATGTTCTTCAATTGGTGATGGACAGCTTACGCTACTGGGTCACTGAAATGCATGTAGATGGTTTCAGGTTTGACCTTGCATCTGCCCTTGCCAGAGGCTTATATGAAGTAGGAAAGTTATCTGCTTTTTTTGACACCATACACCAGGACCCTATCATTTCACAGGTTAAGCTCATAGCTGAACCCTGGGATGTTGGGAGTGGCGGGTATCAGGTTGGCAACTTCCCTGTCCTTTGGTCTGAATGGAATGGAAAATACCGTGATACGGTTCGAAAATTCTGGCGCGGCGACGAAAGCCAGGTCGCTGAACTGGCTTACCGATTAAGTGGCAGTAGTGACCTCTATCTTGATGACGGAAGAAAACCCTATTCAAGTATTAACTTTGTAACGTCACATGATGGTTTTACCCTTAATGACCTGGTTAGCTACAATGATAAGCACAATGAAGCGAACATGGAAGGAAACCGTGATGGAGACAACCATAATAATAGCTACAACTATGGCATTGAAGGCCCAACAGACGACCCGAAAATCAACAACATCAGGGAAAAACAAAAGCGTAATTTTTTAACCACCTTGCTCTTTAGTCAGGGTGTGCCCATGATCAGTCATGGCGATGAATACGGAAGAACACAAAATGGCAACAATAATGCATATTGCCAAGACAATGAACTCGCCTGGATTAATTGGGACTGGGATGAAAAGCAAAAAGCATTGTTTGAATACACGAAAACCATCATTGATATTCGCAAACATACTCCTGTAATGCATCGAAAACGCTTTTTCAAAGGCAGGGCCATCATGGGAAAAGACATCTGGGATATCCGTTGGTTGCGTGAAGACGGGGAAGACATGACAAATGAAGAATGGCAGACTCATTATATCCGTTGCATGGGTATGTTGATCAATGGTGAATTGATTGACGAAAAAAATAACATGGGCGAACGAGTTAAAGATGATATTTTATTACTGATTGTAAACAGCTATTGGGAACCGTTAGAATTCAAGCTGCCCGTGATAAAAGATAATGACGAGTGGGAAATACTGGCTGACACACATGACCATAGAGATAAAGCGAATGCAAAGATCAGGAATAATATCACCATTTATGATCGTTCACTTATTTTGTTGAAATATGTTAAATAGAGTTATCCCATCATATCCGCTAACTTTATTACACTTGCATGCTCGGTTATAATCTTAATGATGATAATATCTACATTCATTTTTCTTAATCTTGGATTTAAAAATGAGTGTGACTTCAATGTATAAAAATGTACAATATTTTTATGGCATCCCTGTCAGGGTTTGAAACCCTGACAGGGCTAATAACGAAGAAGGCTTTTGCCCCTTCAGGGCAATGCAGGGCGTTGTGATTTAATCTCACGGGGCGCTGCCCCGTGTTGATGCTGAAAGCCCGTTGGGCTTTGGGGTGTGTTCAGGGGCACAAGCGGACGCTACCTTTGGAAACCCACCCGTTAGGATTGGTTTTCCGTTTTCTTTTCTCCAAAATAATCGGAACTATACTTTATTAACCCGGAACATTCATGCCATTAGCTTTGTGCAGATGCAAGGCGCCTAAGCCCGCGGACATAGTATTCTATTTACTCACATAAATATAATTTTTAATTGTGTTCGTGAGCTAAAGGTTCAACCCAAAATATGCATTAGAAAATCTATTACACATTAAAACTACTTCAAA
>CAYPTK010000238.1:0-3718 GCA_964413555.1 uncultured Bacteroidales bacterium
GGCCATGGCTGATAAATTATATATTGATTGATTTATCGAAATTCATGTTTAAAGCAAATTCAATGTCAAATTCATCTACATTCGATAATTCAACATATTCTGTATGTTTTAATACCTTTTCGGTTTGCTTCACGAAATCATTGTTTTTTAAATATTGCAATGCCCCGATTCCTGCACTGTTTCCTACAGGTTTTATCTTGTCTTTCAATTCAACAGGCAGCAATCCGATTTGAATGGCAGATTGAATGCCTATATAATTTCCAAACCCGCCTGCTAAATAAAGAGCATCTAACTTATTAAAATCCAATCCTGATGTGCTTAATAATATTTTTAGCCCTGAATAGATGGCTGATTTGGCCAGTTGTATTTCACGGATATCTTGTTGGGTTACATGAATACCTTTTTCACGATAAATATGAAAGGTATTCTCGAGCAATCCTGTTTCATCTATCATGTTGTTTTTTAACAGGTAAGCAACAATATCCACGATGCCCGATCCACAAATCCCGATGGGAGGGATGTTGCCGATTACATGATACTGATCCGGGCTCTCGAATCCGGAAAGAGCTCCTTGTACAGCTCCCATGCCACATGAAATATTGGCTCCTTCAAATGCCGGCCCTGCTGCTGTAGAGCAAACGTAATAGTTCCCATCTGTATGTAATGCCATTTCCCCGTTTGTACCAACATCAATAAATAAATAATTTTTATCAGTTGATTTAATGGCTGTTAATCCTGCTAAAATATCAGCACCAACATAAGCCGATACATTTGGTATGGTAATAATATCTGCATCAGGATGAATGTCCAGCCCAATCATCACTCCTTTTCTGATTTGCTGTTCGGTAAATTGAGGTGTAAACGGGGCCAGGGCTATAGACAAAGCGTCAACCTTTAACAAAAAGTGAAGCATGGTAGTATTGCCGGCAAAGGCCATTTTTCGGAAATCATTGAAACTGATATTCCTGTGGCTTTTAAAATTAGCCAATTCAACATTAATAGCACGGGTTATTGATTGCTGCATCTCAATCAGCCCGTTCTCATTTTCCTGACAATAATTGATCCTTGAAATGATGTCTCCACCATATGTTTTTTGAGGATTTAAAGCAGACGAGATTTTATCTATTTGCCCGGTATATAAATTTAAAAAATACAATACAATGGTAGTGGTGCCAATATCTACCGCGATGCCATAGGAATCGGGTGTGATATCATCAATATCTGTTTTTTTGTATGGCAGGTCCTGCAATTCTTCGGTCTGGTTCACGATTATTTTTGCTTCTTCATCCCCCGGAAGAATAACCTTTATATCATATTTTGGATAAAACGTGCATGATGTAACAACACCTTCTCCTTCAACAGTTACCCTGCACTTTCCACATGTTCCTTTACCGCCACACGGGGCATAAATATGAAATCCATTGGTTCTTAAAATATCCAGTAACGAGTTTCCTTTCGGACTTTCAATTATAGTTCGCTTGCCATCTGATAAAACTTCTACACTGATCATATCTTCTTGTTTTTCTGTTAAATAATTACAATAAATTCGTGTTTGTTCCATCATGTCCGCTAAGCCCGATACAATCATTCTTCCTTACGGGGGCTGGCTTTGTTACACTTGCCCCAACAATTAATCATTTACACCAGGTAATCTGAGCGGTTTGTTGCTTCGCGGGCCTCGCTATCGAACATGATGAATCAAATACAGTGACATCATTCAAAGGCATTATTCAATCCCCATGAATTGTTTATAGTGTAAATATATATATTTATAGATATTTAACAATAATCAATCCAAAATGCATATTGAATAACAAAATTAATGAGAATATTCTCATTAACAAAATTATTTATAATGATTCTAAAAAACTTGTTTTTTGAACGTAAGTTCATTATTTTTGTTCAGGTTAACAGATAATTTACAAGTAAAACATCATGTACTATAATTATCAGTCAATTTTTAAACAAATAATATCGATTTATATTAATAATTATTAGATTTAAGAAATAATATGAGTGATCTAATCAACAGGCGGGTACATTATTACGAGGTAGACAGGATGAATCATTTATTTTACGGGTATTATCCTTTATTATATGAAGAGGGAAGAACAGCATTCCTGAGAAAAGCGGGTATTTCAAATTTTTTACTGGAAGAAAGAGGAATTTTAATACCAGCCATTTCATTAAACATACACTACAAGAAACCAGCATATTATGACGATGTATTAAGTATTAAAACTACATTAAAACAAATCAATGGAACACGTATGCAGTTTTCTCATGGTATATGGAATCAACAGGGTGATAAAATCAATGAAGGAGAAACAGAATTTTGTTTTATTGACAAAACAACCAGGAAACCCTTGAGGAGTCCAGATATGATTCGTAATGCATTTCAATAATAAATATAAACAACATGAAGCGGGCCATGACAAGTACGTTGACACGCGCTTGGGATGATTATTTTAATCTCATTAAGTGCTACAGGGTCAATAAAATACAAGATCATGACGAGCTCCCCCGCTGTTAGCGGGGCAAGCTATCTGACCATTTTTAAAAATAAAACATAAACAGATGAAAATCTACAGCCTTATTATTACATTATTTTCCTTTGCTTTCGTATCCGCGCAACAGTATGATACAATTATTGATTCACGGGACGGGCAACAGTATGAAGTTGTAAAAATAGGGAATCAATGGTGGATGGCTGAAAACCTGAATGTAGGCGAGATGATTGACGGGGGAGTCAATCAACAAGATAATGGGATCATAGAGAAATATTGTTATAATAATGACACCAGCAGGTGCCTTGAATGTGGTGGGTTATATCAGTGGAACGAGATGATGCAGTATACTATCGGAGAAAGCACCCGGGGAATATGTCCTGAGAATTGGCACGTTCCTTCTGATGCAGAATGGAAAGAGCTCGAGGTGTTCCTGGGAATGTCGGGATCAGATGCTGACGAAGAAAACACGTGGAGAGGCAGTCCTGTCGGCACAAAATTAAAAGAAGGCGGAACATCCGGGTATAATGAAAAACTATGTGGCAGGCGGAACAGCAATGGTACATTCGCGTGGTACGGCACGTACGGGTATCCGTATACATCCTCTGAATACGGGTCCAATGCATGGAGACGATGTTTAGATATTAATGCTTCTTCAGTCGGACGATGGAATTCATTCCCGAAAAATTATGCTTTTTCGGTGCGGTGTATTACAGATTCTATACCCACTTCTATCACATCGAATAATGTTCTTCAACTTGTCATTGCACCCAATCCTACTCATGATCATATAAAAATATATTATACTGATTTCCTTTTTGCCGAAATGTTTAATCTCGTGGGAAACAAACTAAAAACTGTTAAACAACCGTTTGTTTCATTCAACGGGCTTACAGAAGGTATATATATCGTAAAAATATATAGCAAAAAGGGAAAGATAATTACCAGGAAGATTAAATATTTTGCTCGATAAAATCATACCGATTGGACATTGTAATGCAACCTATTGTGAATAAATAGCTTAAAGCCTTAACCCGAAAAATTCACCGCGAAACGATAAAGATCGGTATAAAACACTATTAATAAACCTCTTGGCTTTCTGCAACCCTTTTGTTTGTTAACCCAAATTTGGGGTAATGCTTACCATTATCTTTGCACATCTGCTTCGTTGCTAAGCCCTTGAACCTTTAGCTCACGAACACAATTAAAAA
>CAYPTK010000239.1:0-3703 GCA_964413555.1 uncultured Bacteroidales bacterium
TATCAATATAAGTGATAGCTGATGTTTCCATGGTTTGAATTATTTTTAATCGGACAGTATTGATATTTTATTTGAAAAAACAAAAATATGTCAGGCCTATGGTGCGATAATGTAGAGCGGACTATTGGCACTTCATCCACCAGGTCACCACTATAACAACAAGCATCCATTTGAGATAGTTTTTGCAAGATGTACAATCGCACCGGGTGTCCCATTGCCTTGGTAATCCTGGCCATTTCTTTTATTTCTGTTGATAATTCTATTTTGTTATCCAAGCAGATGTATTCATTTCTTCATTTCGCAAAATGACAAAATGTTTTTGAAAAAGCCAATTATTTTTTCATATTTTTAGTTTCTATTGATTTTTTATTTACTCATGTTATTCCTTTGTATAGATCTGAATTATCCTTTTCACATGAATTTTTACAATTGAAATTTTGTATTATTTAATATGTTTTGTATTATTACAATAAAATAAGATTAAAATGAGCAATGAAATCATTAAAATAGAGGGAATATATACAGCTATTGATGCTTCAAGGATATTAAGAGTACCTTATAATAAAGCAAAATATTGGTTTCAATATTATGCTAAGCATAAGTTATTTGAAACTATAGGATATAGATATAATCATCCAATAAAAGACGTAATTTCTATTAATTTTTTGACTTTAATTGAAATGTATATGTTTTTTCTGCTCAAAGAGAATGACATTAAAACAAAAGATATAATTAATGCACATACCCAAATGTCTGAATTTTATAATACACCATATCCTTTTGCTTTTAAAGATATTTATACTTCCGGGAGGGAAATATTATTTAATGATAAAGGACAACTGCGATTAGGTAAAGATGTGCAGCAATTACTTATACAAGGGTATATTGAACCTTTTTCCAAAAAAATTAAATTTAGTAACAAAAATATAGCTCATAAATTTTATCCCTTAGGAATAGAAAAAAATGTTGTTGTTGATCCTAATCATCAAGTAGGACAACCTATTATAGATAACACAAATATTTTAACCGACACAATTTTTGATTATTATAATGCTAGTGAAAGTAAAGAATCCATTTCCGAATTATTTAATATATCAATTGCCCAAATAAATGATGTTATTGAGTTTCATAAAGCAGCTTAATGTATCGGGTTCTTTTATTGGTGAGTAGCTCGCTCATGTAAAAATGAGTTTTGAATTTTAATTATTAAAAGTCAAAATATGATTTAAGGGGCTAATTCACTTACATCAGGCATTTGAGATAGAAATTATAAACGGATGAAGTTTTACTTGGATGAAAATTTACCCAAAAGGGTTGCAGATGCTTTAAGTGCATTGGAAGGTGACAAGAGTCCGGTTGAAGTTTATAGTATAGAAATATTTAATAAGGGAATACAGGATGAAGAACTTTTAATAAAGCTAAAGGAAAATAACGGAATATTGATTACAAACGACCTGAAAATGAGAAAAGCCTTTAAAGAATTGTTAAGAAAAAATAAAATCACAGCTTTTTTTATTGCATTTCCTAAAGGGGCTAATTTTGCAGAAAAATATCAGAGGATAATCTCAAACTGGGAAAAAATTAAAAATTATACTGCCGAAACAAATAGACCATTTTTATGTGAAATTAAAAAAAGAGGTGATTTCAGATTTTTTACAAGTGAATGAATTTTATTTTTTTACATTCTCGGGGGCATATCCATTCCCAATAACCTGGCTGAAGATTTGATGATGGCAGCCGTGTTTTTGGATAACAACAATCGCGTTTTAATCAATTCTTCATTGTCATTCCTGAGAATAGGAGTATCCTGGTAAAACTGGTTGTATTGTTTCACCAATTCGTAAATATGATTGGCTATGATGCCCGGGTTAAAATTGGCACCCGATTCAGCAATGACCTCGGGCAAGGCATGCATGAGTTTTAATACTTCTTTTTCTGAATCGATGAAAGACAGGGTTTTGTTTGATTCATCAGGGATGTCTATATTTCTTTCCCTTGCTTTTCGTAGTACCGACTGAATCCGGGCGTACGTGTACTGGATAAACGGGCCGGTATTTCCATTAAAATCAACCGATTCTTCGGGATTGAATGTCATGTTTTTTTTCGGGTCTACTTTCAGGATGAAATATTTCAACGCCCCCATGCCAATGGTGTTGATGATGGATGTTTTTTCTTCCGAGGAATAGCCTTCGAGTTTTCCAAGCTCCTGAGACATGTTGCCTGCTGTTTCAATCATTTCATCCATCAGGTCATCTGCATCCACAACTTTTCCTTCTCTTGATTTCATTTTCCCGGAAGGGAGGTCAACCATGCCATAGGAAAGGTGTTTGATCTTGTCGCCCCATTCATACCCAAGTTTTTTTAAGATCAATGGCAATATATTAAAATGGTAGTCCTGTTCATTGCCCACGACATATAGGATCGCTTCGGGTTTATATTCTTCGTATCGCGTGACAGCAGTGCCAATATCCTGTGTCATATAAACAGAAGTCCCATCTGAACGTAATAATAACTTTTTATCATATCCTTCTGCCGTGAGGTCGGCCCAAACAGAGCCGTCTTCCTGTTGTTCAAGCACACCGTCTTTCAGGCCCTGTAGCACGATGTCCCGTCCTTTTGTATAGGTTCGCGATTCGTAATAGATTTTGTCAAAATCAACTCCCAGGCGCTCGTAAGTTTCGTCAAATCCTTTGTAAACCCAATCGTTCATTTTTTTCCAAAGCGATACAACATGTTCTTCCCCGTTTTCCCATTGTTTAAGCATCTCTCTTGCTTCCTTTATCAGTGGGGCTGTTTGCATGGCTTCTTTCTCGTCCATGCCATTGGCTTTTAAATCGTCTACTTGCTTTTTATATTCGTTTTCAAACATCACGTAATAATCTCCCACCAGGTGGTCGCCTTTTTTATTGGATGATTCGGGTGTTTCTCCCTGCCCCCATTTTTGCCATGCCAACATGGTTTTGCAAATATGAATGCCCCTGTCATTTACCAAATTGCTTTTGATCACGTCATATCCATTACCCTGTAAGATAGAACATATCGCGTACCCAAGAAGATTATTCCGAATATGCCCCAAATGCAATGGTTTGTTCGTGTTGGGAGATGAATACTCGACCATGATGGGATTGGAGTTGGCTTGTTTCTCCGTGAATCCAAAATCTTTAGCCTGGTTGACTTCGTTAAGGAAATCATGCCAGTATTTATCACTTATTTCAAGATTTAAAAATCCTTTTACAATGTTGAATTGCTCAATGAGATCCAAATGACTTACCAGGTATTCTCCTATTTTTTGAGCGCATTCTTCCGGTTTTAGTTTAAACAGTTTAAGCAACGGGAACACCACCAATGTAAAGTCGCCGTTAAAATCTTTCCGTGTTTTTTGGATTTGAATCTGCTGTTCATTGATGGTTTGTCCGGTTAGTTCTTTTACAGCATTTTGTACATGCTGACTGATTTGTGTAAGTATAGATTCCATTTATTTTATGTTAAATACTTGATTTTAATGATTAATGTTATGTTATTTTTAAAAATATAAATAGCTATAATCTACTTTTCCGGGAACTTTATAAACAGGTATAATTTTAAATATTACGTAAAAGAAAATTTAAAAAATAATGAATTTGATAACTTTTAAAGAATTCATTCTTACATCCTGCTAATTTCATCTTTTAATTTAAAAGAAGAATCAATATAATCTCTCAGG
>CAYPTK010000240.1:0-3633 GCA_964413555.1 uncultured Bacteroidales bacterium
ACACTAAATAATATTCTGAATCAAAAAGAGGTACAAAAAAACGCATGGAAGCGCAATCAACATACTGTCTACCCGGTCTAACATGCCCCCGTGCCCGGGCAGAAACGATCCACTGTCTTTAACAGCTAAAAGGCGTTTGATTTTTGATTCAGTGAGGTCGCCCAATGTTCCTGTGACCCCGGTAATAAAACCAATAACGATCCAATGTAAAGTATTAAGCATGTCCATTGCAAAACTTAACACGATGCTGGCAATGATTGTCATCAATATGCCACCGATCGTGCCTTCCCATGTTTTTTTAGGTGAGATCTCAGGAAATAATGGATGTTTCCCGGTTAAAGAGCCGGTGATATAGGCAAATGTATCATTGATCCACAACAAGATCATGAATCCCAGTATAATTTCCCAATGATAGTGGTCATATCCTTTTACACCGAGATAATGGATTAATGAAAACGGGAGGACAATGTAAACCAGTGAGAAAAAAATAAATGCAATTTCTTTTAATAATTGTTCGTGTTTTTTCGTGAAAAGGAAATATAAGAAGGCAGAGATAAAAATTGGAATGAATAAGGTCAGCATCCAAAGACTGCGGAATCCAAAAGTAAATAGATGGCTGAAGGTGTATAACAGGACTCCTGATAAAATTCCGGTGATTTTAAGAAAAGGAGAAGTAACAGTAAAGTTGTAAAATTCATAACATGCCCATAGCATAAGGAGCATGTAAATAATAAAAAAGGTAAGCTTCCCTGTAATGATCGCTAAAACGATCATTATAACATAGACTGAACCAGTGATGGTTCGTTTTGTAAATTCATTCACTCTTCAAATTCTTTAATGAGGGTGCGGGCTTTTAAATGATTTTCTTCTTTGACAAATATTTCGATATCCCCGAAAGAGGTGTAAGATGAATCTTTTTTATTAATAGAAACAGCCTGTATATCATGATCAGCTAACATTTTTTTGATTAATTCAGCAAGGTATTCTTTTTGCACCGTCCAAACCAGCATCCATCCTTTTTCCATATTATTCGTTGCTTTCTTTTTTACCCGTGTTTTGTTTGTTTTCTTTATTTTGTTCCTTTTTCCCTGCTTGTTGTTTTTTTTGATTTCCTTTTTTCACCAAAGGAGTATCTTCATTCTCATTCTCGTTTTCAAATGGCCTTTTCCCGAATATTTTTTCAAGGTCTTCCTTGAATATCATTTCACTTTCCAATAGTTTTTCGGCCAGTTTTTTCAATCCTTCTTTATGTTCTTTTAATATTTGTTTTGCTTTTTCATATACTTCATCTATAATGCGTTTTACCTCTTTATCAATTTCTTCTGCTGTTTTTTCGCTGTATGGTTTGGTAAATGCATATTCATTTCTGCCGGTAGAATCGTAATAGCTGATGTTTCCGATCTTTTCACTCATGCCAAAGTAAGTCACCATAGCATACACTTGTTTGGTAGATTTTTCAAGGTCATTCAAAGCGCCGGTTGATATTTCCCCGAATGTCAGTTCTTCGGAAGCCCGGCCGCCCAGGCTGGCACAAAGTTCGTCATATAGCTGTGCTTTATTGGTGATTTGCCGTTCTTCAGGAAGATACCATGCACTACCAAGCGATCTTCCGCGGGGGATGATGGTCACTTTCACCAGGGGATGTGCATGTTTTAAGAACCAACTGACGGTAGCATGCCCTGCTTCATGAAAAGCAATGGTTCTCTTTTCCCGTTTTGATATTATTTTATTTTTTCGTTCAAGCCCTGCAATAATCCGGTCAACAGCATCCAAAAATTCTTGTTTATTGACGTTTTTCTTTTTTTTACGTCCCGCTATTAATGCCGCTTCATTGCACACGTTCTGTATGTCTGCACCTGAAAAACCCGGCGTTTGCTTTGCAAGGAACATAAGGTCTACATCTTTTCCTGTTTTAAGTGGTTTTGTATGGACTTCAAAGATTTCTTCGCGTTCTTTCAGGTCAGGCAATTCTACATGTATTTGCCTGTCGAACCGCCCGGCTCTTATAAGTGCTTTATCAAGCATGTCGGCCCTGTTGGTGGCAGCCATGATGATGACTCCTGAATTGGGTTCAAAACCGTCCATTTCACTCAATAATTGGTTGAGCGTGTTTTCCCGTTCATCATTGGCACCCATGTTCGGGTTTTTCCCCCTGGATCTGCCAATGGCATCAATTTCATCAATAAAGACAATGCAGGGGGCTTTTTCTTTGGCTTGTTTAAACAAATCCCTTACCCTCGAAGCGCCAACTCCCACGAACATTTCTACAAAGTCAGAACCCGAAATGCTAAAGAATGGAACGTCTGCCTCGCCTGCAGCAGCACGCGCGAGCAATGTTTTTCCCGTCCCCGGGGGGCCGATCAATAATGCCCCTTTAGGTATTTTAGCTCCCAAATGAGTATATTTTTCCGGTTCTTTTAAAAATTCAACCAGCTCTTTGACCTCGGTTTTGGCTTCTTCCAGTCCTGCAACATTGCTAAAATCAACTTTTACAGACGTTTCTTTGTCAAATAATTTGGCTTTGGATTTACCTACACTGAAAATGTTTCCTGCAGCTCCCCCGGCTTTTGAATTCATTTTCCGGAAAATAATAATCCATATTACCACCAGGATGATGATGGGCAATAACCATCCCAGGAGTTCTCCAAATATATCCCTGCGGGTTTCGTAGGCAATAACAATTTTTTCTTGTTCTGAAAAATCCTGTTGGGCCTCTTCCAGCTGCTTATTAAATGTCTCAACAGAACCAATATTAAAATAATAATGCGGGCCTTCTTTATTCGGGCCAAATGATTTATCACGGATATCACTGTAGCGCTCGTTGCTTATTTTATCGGGTTTTATGTAAACCTCTGCTCGTTCTTTATTTACAACAACGACTTTTTCCACGTCATGGTTTGTAAGCATTTGATTTTCAAATCTGTTCCATGTGATTTCAATCATGTTGTTGCCCAGGTTGAGCATCTGTATGCCAATGAATAATATGGCAATGGCAGCATAAATCCAATAAATACTTATCCTAGGCTTAGGATGTTTATTGTCCTTCTTGTCATTTCCTTCCTGCTGATTTTTTTTCGAGTTAGGAAAAACTTTTTTAGGTTCTTTTTCTCGCGTGTTTTGATTATCTTTTTCTGGCATATGTTTAAACTAAGTTTTCTATTTTTTCTTTTTTTACATCATCCCATAGTTCTTCTATGGCATAAAATTTTCTGACTTCACGCTGAAAAATGTGAACCACGATATCGTGGTAATCAAGAACGATCCAGCATGAATTGCCATGCCCCTCTTTATGTACAGGAGGTTCATGGAAGTGATCTTTAACTTTTTTTTCTATGGAATTTGCAATAGCATTCACTTGTACACTCGAGTCGCCATGACAAATAATAAAATGGTCGCAAATACTATTGTCAATTTCCGACATATGGATGTCAATTATTTCTTTCCCTTTTTTATCTTGTATTCCGGCAATAATAAAATGAACAAGTTCGTCTCTCATAAAAAAAATATAAATCAAAAATGAAGAGCAAATATAATGAATTTTAACTCTTTTATCTTATGCTAAATGTTTAATTGTTCAAATGGTTTAACCCAAAATATGCATTAGAAAATCTATTACACATTAAAACTACTTCA
>CAYPTK010000241.1:0-3600 GCA_964413555.1 uncultured Bacteroidales bacterium
AATCCGGTATGATATAATATTTTTTTCAATTCTTCAGGATTAAACCCGTGATGTCCTTTAAATTTTTTATCATGAAATGTTCCGTCTTCTTCAAACAGGTCGGCAATAAATAAATATCCCCCGGCACGTAACGCGCGTGAAAATTTGTTAATGACGCGTTTATAATTGATTGTATGATGAAGTGTTAACATTGTATATATCAGGTCAAATGAATGGGTCGACGGGTAGGGCCCTGTTTTCTCGAGATCAAGGTAAACAGGTGTCATACCAGGGGTGTTATGCTGTTCAATTTTTTGCTTCACGACATCTAACATGCCTTTAGAATTATCAGCCAGCGTGATATGATGGACACGGGGTTGAAGGAAAAAACTTAAATTGCCTGTTCCACAGCCATATTCCAATGCATTGAAATGACCGGTATCACGCGGGATTGAATTTAAAATACCGCGACTTATGGTTCGGGCCAGTTGAAGCCGTAGCGGGTTGTCATCCCAGGTTAATGCTTTATTATCAAATTGCGACATTGAAATATGAATTTTTTAGACAGGTACGATTAGATGCAAAATTATAATTTCAGTTTGTATTATTAAAAGAATGGATAAAAGAATCACGAAATAATACATTAACTTTGCCTGTTCATTAAAGAAAAAGGTTTATAATATGCCGTCCAGTAATTTTATTGATTATGTTAAAATCTATTTCCGTTCGGGTAAAGGAGGGGCTGGTTCAGCTCATTTCCACAGGGAAAAGTTCGTTCCGAAGGGAGGCCCTGACGGGGGAGATGGCGGTAAAGGAGGTGATATTATTTTGAAGGGCAATAAACATTTGTGGACATTGCTTCATTTAAAATACAAGAAACATATTTTTGCAGAAAACGGGCAAGACGGGAGAGCTAATATGCAATACGGGTCCGATGGAAAAAGCCAGGTAGTAGAGGTTCCCCTGGGAACCATTGCACGGGACGAGGATGGTACTGTTGTGGCAGAAGTAACAAGCCATGACGAGACAAAAATATTGTTAGAAGGTGGAATGGGCGGAAGAGGGAACGTGCACTTTAAATCTTCTGTAAACCAGGCACCAAGATATGCACAACCCGGTATGCCAGGCATTGAATCGGCATTGATCCTCGAGTTGAAAGTGCTTGCAGACGTGGGACTGGTAGGGTTTCCGAATGCCGGTAAATCCACATTCCTCTCTGTTATTTCGGCTGCAAAACCCAGGATTGCCGATTATGCATTCACCACCCTGACACCCCAGTTGGGAATTGTCGAGTACCGCGGGCACCGGTCGTTCGTTGTTGCCGATATTCCTGGCATTATAGAAGGGGCACACCAAGGCAAAGGGCTGGGTTTAAGGTTTTTACGGCATATCGAGCGCAATGCTGTCTTATTATTCATGATCCCGGCTGATAGTGATGATATAGCTGGTGAATACCAGGTATTATTGAACGAGTTGAAACAACATAATGCAGAATTATTGGATAAACACAGGGTATTGGCTGTTACAAAATCTGACTTGCTTGACGAAGAATTAATGGATGAGATTAAACCTGCATTGCCTGATATCCCGTATGTCTTTATATCTTCAATAACAGAAGTGGGAATTAGTCAGTTAAAAGATACACTATGGGAAGCTTTGAACTATGATGATGACTTTACTTAGTGCCAGTCCATAAAGTCATTGTCCAGGGTATAAAGTCCGAATTCATCTGGTACTTTTTTTAACTTAAACATGATTAAATATGTTGGAAACCCTTTTAACATGGGATGAACAATTATTTCTTTTTTTTAATAACATGCATTCTCCTTTTTGGGATGAGGTGATGTTGTTTGCCAGTGCGAAATATACCTGGGCCCCTTTTTACCTGGTAATCATCGCTTTTATTGTTAAAAAGTTTAAATGGGAAGCCATTGGTATCATTGTCTTTTTAGCAATTACTATCGTGCTGACCGATCAGGTATCTGTAAATATTGTGAAAGAATTTTTTGAACGCCCGAGGCCCTGTAAAAACCCCGATTTGGAAGGCCTGATCCATTTGGTAAAAGGATGTTCCGGTAGTTTCTCTTTTGTATCGGCACATGCAACCAATGTATTTGGTGGAGCATGGTTTGTCAGCCGTGTATACCGGCACCGGTCCATGTGGCTTATCATGATTTTATGGGCATGCCTCGTGGCATACAGCCGGGTATACCTGGGTGTTCATTATCCTGCCGACGTGTTTTTTGGCGCTTTACTGGGAATAGCGCTTGCTACAGTTTCGCTGTACGGATATACTTTAACAAAGCAATATATTTACCCTGCCTTGGGATTACAAAAATAAATTATAATCAGTGTATAGCATCCGCCTGACATCATCAAATCCTGCATTGAATTTAGCAACAGAAGAATATTTGCTAAAACACGATGATAATGATTTTTTCATCTTGTGGGTGAATAAGCCTTCAGTTATCGTGGGGAAACACCAAAATATATATGCTGAAATCGATTATCATTATGCCAGGGAAAAAAAACTTTCCCTGTTAAGAAGGATTTCCGGGGGCGGGGCTGTATTTCATGATACGGGGAATGTTAATTTTTCATTTATCATCAACAAACCGGGCCGGCAGGTGCTAAATTACCGAGATATGCTTTCACCAATTATAAGCGCGTTAGGCGAGACAGGAATTAAAGCCGAATTTGACGGGCGAAACGGGTTAATGATTGACGGGTATAAAATTTCTGGATGTGCACAACATATTTGCAAAAATCGCTTACTTCATCACGGGACCTTATTATTTGATTCCAACCTGAACATGCTGAACAGGGTATTGAAAACACGCTGTGAATATGTTCATAAATCCATTCATTCTGTGCCCGGCAAGGTAACCAACATATCAAATCACCTTAAGGGTAAAATGAATATGAATGATTTTATGAAATTGTTAACTTTACATGTACAGGATGAATATGGCATTATGGACAATCTTTTTGAAATAAAAGAAAACAGTACCATCCATCAATTGATGAAAGAGAAATATCATCTGTGGGAATGGAATGTTGGCAGGTCATCTGACTATACATTCAAGACGGTGATACCTTATAATGGCGATGATATCCCCGTGTCTTTTACAGCACGTAAAGGATACATCCAGGCAATGCATATTGGCGAAAAACAAATCCCGGGACTGTCAAATATTGCCCGTGCATTGGTGAACGTGAGACATGAAGAGAACGCCATTCTTACCATTTGTAACCAAACAGGGCTTGATCCGGGGGTATGCAATTTGCTTATTAAACATATGTTCTAGATTGGAATATGATACATTTTATTGAACGAAAAAATATTGACACGAAAAAATGGGATGAATGCATTGCTGCTTACCCGTTGGATATAGTATACGGGCATAGTTGGTACCTGGATATCGTGAGCAAAGGATGGGGTGCATTGGTCGAGAATAATTATGAGCGGGTTATGCCTTTGACATGGAAGAGAAAATATGGGATATACTATCTTTCCCAGCCTTTTTTTTGTCAGCAATTGGGTGTATTCTCAAAGCTTCAGGAACAATTTGTTGATGCAACAACATTTATTCAAGCCATACCAAAACAATATAAATATAT
>CAYPTK010000242.1:0-3589 GCA_964413555.1 uncultured Bacteroidales bacterium
AAGTATTAACTAATTTAATTCTACATCATGAAAAAAAACAATAAAAAATGCTTTTTTAGCCTCTTCCTGATGGCTTTAGTAACAATGCCCCCCCTGTTGTCGCAAACTTCAACATTGCTCGATACCAATCGGGTAAAGGAATTCATGTTTTTGGATGGCGTGTTGCCCGGGTCCGCCGGATTGTCCTGGTACACGGGCAGCCCTACCACCTATACAATTCAATATGGGCTTCAAAAAGAAAATACAGTTCAAAGCGATTCTTTAAGAACCGATCACTTTGTTGATTTTCAAAACCTGTTGCCCGGACACAAATATTATTTCACACTGAGTGTAACAGATGGCGAAGGCAACACTGCCATTGCCGTGGACAGTAGTTTTGAAACCGCTGGCACCAGCCAGGGATATTACCACACTATGCTTACCGGTGGGTACGACTATGGCTTCGAACAAATTTATGACAACCCTGCCGAACAAGAATGGCTTGCCCTGCATCACGACATGATAGTGGGCATACCTGCCAATATTTCATCAACCATTTATCAACGCTTAAAAAATGCCAACCCCGATGTAATATTGGTCACTTACATAGCTTATAACACCATGATGCCCGAAATGTCGTCGTGGATGGAAGACTGGTGCACCAACAACGGGCACGATCCCGAAGACCTTTACTACCATTATTACTACGACACGGATCAATTCCTGCGCAACAACACGACCATTACAGTGCCCGGGTACGGTGGCGGCACAGCAAGCTCATTATCAGAAGCAAGAGTGAAGGCAGCTTTTCATGGAGGACAATATCCCAATATTTGCCCCTCTTCCCCTACCTTCAGGGATGCTTACAAAGCTTATGCCCTTGAAATGTTAAAGGTACAAGGTATGGACAGCACATGGGTCGATGGCTTATTCATGGATTCCTTTGAAGGCACCGTGGTTACCCAAAATCACTTGCACCTGGAAAACACGATAGAAATGCGAGAATTGGGCCTTGATGATAGTACCGCGGCAATAAACGCGGCCAGGAAGCATTTAATCGAATCCGAACAGGAGATATACGAGTACTTATCACGCAACACGGGAAAAACCTTTATTACCCATCCCAACGCCGCTGATGTGGACAACATATTCCATTGGGAAAAAGAATTATACGCCGACTACATGGACGAATACACAATGCTTTCGGTAGAATTTTTGATAACGTCGGGATTTTGCAGTACTTTCAGGATTCCACGGTTAATCGAAGTTTATGATGCAATGGAAGAGGGGCATAAATTTTTTATTAACAGCCAAACCAATTACGCCGTAGATGTACCCATAGAATTTGTCCGCTTTGTTTTGGCCAACCACTACTTGATCAATCATCCCAACGGGTATTTTAGTTACCATATGGGCGGCCCCGGTATGTATGGCCCAATTGATGGCAGTTTTCAACAGAGCCATTGGCACAAAAACCTTGAATACAACCTTGGCAGGCCGGTGACACGGGCAAGTGAAGATTACTGGGAAGAAACCAATACCAATCGCTTTTTTAGCCTTTTTGACAGCAGCTACCACATGAAAGTATTGGCCAGGGAGTATGAAAAAGGCTTGGTTGTAGCCAAGTTCACCGATCTGGGGGGGTGGGACAATATCGGAATCGAACCGGCCACATATGCTTTAAATGGCAACTACCACTTGTTGCTGGAAGACAATACCCTGGGGCCGGTCATTACCGAAATAACCCTGGGAAACATGCAAGGGGCCATTCTTATAAAACAAACAGCGGCCAGCGATACCACTCCTCCATCTTTTACCCCTAACCTGAATGCATCCATCGCCTCCAACAGCCAGGTAAACCTTTCGTGGAATGCCTCTGCTGATAACAACCTTAAAGGTTACCGTATCTACCGGAACAATATTGAAATTGCCGACATAACCAGCACTTCTTATGCCGACACAGGATTAGCCTTTGGTACAACCTATAATTATTATGTAACAGCTTATGATTCTGTAGGAAATGAATGCCAGCCCACCGATCCTGCTTCGGTTACCCTGCCCTATGTTTTTTTTGATTGCAATAATGTGGAAGACGGAACCGCTTATATTGATAATTGCGGACACTGTGTGGGAGGCAATACAGGCGAAGAACCATGTGAGGTCAATTCTATTGAAGTTCATAACAAACAATCGGTCAATATTTATCCTATCCCTACCTTTGATGTAATCCATATCCAGGCAGCTACAAACATACAATCCCTTGCTATATATGATATGACAGGTAAAGCTGTTGAAAAAATTACTTTAAACACGAAGATGTTATCATTAAATATTTCCAATTTGGATAAAGGCCTGTACCTGATTAAAATTCAGGAATTAAATGGAAAGGTAAGTACACGTAAAATAATTAAAGAATAGAATAAATGCTTTTATGCAATTAACCAGCACTAATGGCACAAATCTATTAACCAGACAATAAAAAAAATGGAACGCGAAAGTAAATTCGTAAATACAAAGATTGATATCAAATTAATACTATCATCGTTGTGGATTACGCTTATGATGGTATTTATTTATGCAAGTTGCTTTACAGTGATTACAATTAAAAATAAACAACTATGATGAAACACAAACGATTAACAACAGCAAAAGCCCTCCTGTTTGTATCAGGGCTGATAGCGGGGTTAAATGCCCAGGAGATGTATGTAAAAGAAAGCATTGGCACAACAACCATCTATTCTTTGAGCAACATACAAAAAATGTATTTTTCGTCCGGCAATGTCAACATTGCCAAAACCGATGGGAGCAACAAGGCATATCAGCTTAAACATTTGCAATACTTAAGTTTTAAAGATAACTCAACGGGAATAGATGAGGTTGAAGACAGGAGTGAACAACGTTTAAGCGTTTACCCAAACCCCGTAACCAACGTGTTATCTGTCGATTTACCCGGAATCATTTCCCCAAACGGCATGATAAACATCATAAACATTGATGGCAAAGTAATAAAATCCCGGGAAGTTACAGGTACAGGCATTATTTCGTTGGACGTGGGCCATTTGCCAAAAGGCATTTATCTGTGCCGGTACATCAACGGAAAAGAAATAAAAACAATAAAATTCATAAAACAATAAATTCAGGAGGGTTAAAATGAAAAAATCCTTTTTTTTTGTATTTATAATATTATCAATATGTATTTTTTTGGGTAAAGCGCAATATTATGTTGCTATTTCCGGTGATGATGATAATGATGGCTTGTCTTTGAGTACCCCTTTTCGATATATCCAGGCAGCCGCCAACTACGGGATACTTTGTTGCCGAAGTTAATGCGTGGGGAGGTATGGATGAGGTGAAGATGAAGATATGAGGATTAGTGAAAATAAAATATGATATGGAAAAATTTAAAAATAAATATAGAATACAATCGCACCGAATGCCTGGTTGGGATTATTCAGGAAATGGTATTTATTTTATCACATTGGTAACACAAAATCGTGAATGTATTTTAGGTGAAATTGTTGATAAAAAAATGTTATTATCGGAATTTGGAAAAATTGTTGACAATGAATGGAATAAATCATTTGAAATTCGCAATGAATTGGTATTGGAT
>CAYPTK010000243.1:0-3561 GCA_964413555.1 uncultured Bacteroidales bacterium
TCGTCCATGGGTAAAACATAACCATATCGTTCCATCCCTTTTTTATTCCCCAGTGCCTTATTAAAAGCTTCTCCAAGTGTAATGGCGGTGTCTTCCATGGTATGGTGTTTGTCAACATGCAAATCACCGGTTGCTTTGATCATTATATCACATCCCGAATGCCTGGCGATTTGCTCCAACATATGGTCAAAAAAACCGATCCCTGTTGATATATCAGCTTTGCCTGTTCCATCAATCGCTACTTTTACTTCGATCTGTGTTTCACTTGTTTCCCGTATCACTTCTGCCAGCCGTTCTGTCTTAAACAAGTATTCACTAATATCTTTCCAATGTTCAGTGATTAATACACAATGCTCAAGCAGTCCCTTTTCTACGAGTTCATCTTTCATCTGTGGTTTATTCAACAAGATGGCTTTACTTCCCAAATTTTTAGCCAATTCCACATCTGTTAACCGGTCTCCTATTACAACACTGTTGGCCAGGTCATAATCGCTTTCCATATACTTTTTAAGCAAGCCTGTTCGTGGTTTGCGTGTAGGTGCATTATCTTCTTCCCGGGAACTGTCAATTAATATATCATCAAATACAATGCCTTCATTGCCAAGTGCCTGTATGATTTTAGCCTGCACTTTATCAAACACATCTTTTGGATATTTCTCCGATCCCAGGCCATCCTGGTTGGAAACCATCACCAATTCATAATCCAGTGCATTGCTAATCAACTGTAAATATTTAAAGACACGAGGATAAAATTCCAATTCTTCAAGCGAATTTATCTGAAATGTAATGGGTGGTTCCATCACCAAAGTTCCATCCCTGTCTAAAAACAATGCCTTTTTGTTCATTTGGTGTAATTTTTGTAACAAAGGTAGTAAAAAGGGATGAACTATTAATAAATCAGCTAATTTGAAATGAGTTAATTTTTTGGGTACTACTACAATTTTTATGAAAATAGGATTATTAGAATATTGTATCCGGGGTACTCAAAATCAACTTTTATCAAAGGATAAAAATTTATAATTTTATTATATCTAAATATATAGATATGTTTATATTTGTATTTTAAATTTAATATGGATACGCCATGAAGAAAAAAATATTGATAATAGGTGGTGTTGCTGGTGGAGCAACCACGGCAGCCCGGTTAAGAAGACTTGATGAACAAGCAGAAATCATTTTATTAGAACGGGGAAAAGAAATCTCATATGCCAATTGTGGGCTCCCCTATTACATTGGAGACATTATTAAAGACCGGAACAAGCTACTGGTGCAGACGCCCGAATCGTTTGGTTCCCGGTTTAAGATAGATGTAAGGGTACAAAATGAAGTAGTATCCATTCATCCCGAAGAAAAAAAGGTTTCGATAGCTGATCATACTTCCGGCAAACAATATGAAGAAACATATGATAAACTGGTGCTCTCACCGGGAGCAGAACCACTAAAACCACCAATCCCGGGAATTAACCAGGAAGGAATTTTCACCTTGCGGAATGTCGCGGATACAGATAAAATCAAATCATTTATTGATGAACACGCGCCCAAAAGAGCCATTGTAGTCGGGGCCGGTTTTATTGGCCTGGAAATGGCCGAAAGCCTGTATCATAAAGGCATATTTGTGACCATTGTAGAAATGGCCGAACAAGTGATGACACCACTGGATTACGAGATGGCAGCAGAAGTTCATCAACACCTTAAAACCAAACACGTGGAATTTTATCTTAACGATGGTGTTTCATCATTTCAAACCGATGAACATAATAAGCTACAGGTAACATTAAACAGTGGCCGTAACCTGGAAGCAGATATGGTAATCTTATCCATCGGTGTAAGGCCGGAAACACGACTTGCAAAAGAAGCCGGGCTTGAAATCGGGAAAGCAGGGGGAATAAAAGTCAACAGCTATTTGCAAACCTCTGATCCGGACATCTATGCCGTGGGAGATGCCATTGAATTTCCAAACCCGATTACAGGGAACAGTTACACTACCTATTTAGCAGGGCCCGCTAACAAGCAGGGCCGCATCGTGGCCGGTAACATTGCCCGGGGCAATCAAAAAGAATATACCGGGAGCATTGCCACCGCTATTGCCAAAGTATTTGACATTACCGTGGCTTCCTGCGGAATATCTGAAAAAACACTCAAAAAAGAAGGTATACCCTATCATGCATCCATTACACATGGCTCTTCACATGCAGGTTATTACCCGGATGCATTTCCTCTTACTATAAAAATTCAGTTTGACCCTGGTAAAGGCACTTTATTTGGTGCTCAGATCGTGGGGTACGAAGGCGTTGATAAACGCGTTGACCTGATATCTACAGTGATTAAAAAAAACGGGTCCATTTATGACCTCCAGGAAATAGAGCATGCTTATGCACCTCCTTATTCATCCGCGAAAGACCCGGCCAATATAGCAGGGTTTGCTGCTGAAAATATTTTGACTAACGATGTGAAAATTGTCCACTGGTATGAATTACAATCTTTGCAGGAACGGGACATTTTTCTGTTGGACGTGAGAACCCGTGAAGAATTTGACCTGGGTACTATTGATGGGGCCATAAACATTCCTGTTGATGAACTCAGGGAAAGAATTGCCGAGATTCCCCGAAACAAAAAAATCATTGTATTCTGTGGCGTGGGGTTACGTGGATACGTCGCGTGCAGAATCCTCGTGCAACATGACATTACAGAAGCATATAACCTGACCGGCGGGTATAAAACATATCAACATGCAACGTGCAAACAAAGCAATGAAGATATTTTTGAACGTGATACCATTGGCAAAGACGATCATATTTATCAATACGACCCGGAATCCTCCACTCCGTCCATTGAAACTAAACCCATTGATGTGGATGCATGTGGATTACAATGCCCCGGCCCCATCATGAAACTCAAACAGGAGATGGACAAAATAGGCTATGGCGAAAAAATCAAAGAAACGGCAACAGACCCTGGATTTTATAAAGACGTGCAATCATGGGCTACCATGACAGGAAATAAAGTCATTTCAATTGATCAAAACCAGGGGAAAGTGACGGCCGTGATTGAAAAACAAAAACCCAAAGAAAAACCGGCAACCGGTATGCAAAGCAACAACCAAACCATGGTGGTATTTAGTGACGACTTTGACAGGGCCCTGGCATCATTTGTAATCGCGAACGGGGCTGCTTCAGCAGGTAAAAAAGTCACCATGTTTTTCACGTTTTGGGGGCTGAGTGTCATCAAGAAAAAAGACAAACCACGGGTAAAAAAAGACTTCATGGGCAGGATGTTTGGCATGATGCTGCCATCAGGTAGCCATAAACTCAAGCTTTCTTCGCTAAACATGTGGAACATGGGCCGGTGGATGATGAAAAAACGCATGAAGTCAAAACGCGTTGATTCATTGGAAACCATGATACAACAAGCACTCGACAATGGAGTAGAACTCATTGCCTGCCAAATGTCTATGGACATCATGGGCATTAAAAAAGAAGAATTGCTTGATAATGTAAACATCGGTGGCGTGGCCACGTATTTGCAGGTAGCTGATACAGCAAATGTGAATTTATTTATTTA
>CAYPTK010000244.1:0-3545 GCA_964413555.1 uncultured Bacteroidales bacterium
TCGCGGAGTGTTTTATTTTCCTCGTGTGCTTTTTTGGCAATTGTTGCAGCCTTTTCATATCCAATATGTGTATTCAACGATGTTACAAGCATTAAAGAATTATCAAGATGCTTGTTTATCATTTCCTGGTTTGCAGTAATGCCTTTTATACAATGCTCTGTTAATGAAGCGGTAGCGTCTCCGAGCAATTGAGCAGATTCCAGTAGATTATAAATCATCACGGGTTTAAACACGTTCAGATTCAAATGCCCGTGCAATCCTGAAACTGAAATTGCATGGTCATTACCAATTATTTGAGAGCATGCCATTGAAGCAGCTTCTATTTGAGTAGGATTTACTTTTCCAGGCATGATTGAAGAGCCTGGTTCATTGGCCGGGATATTAATTTCCGCGATACCGCAACGCGGGCCCGAGGCCAATATCCTCAGATCATTGCAAATCTTCATTATACTGCACGCGAGATTTTTAAGTGACGATGAAACTAAAATGATTTCATCATGTGAAGCAATGGATTTAAATTTATTACTTGCCTGTTTAAATGAATAACCTGTTTCACTTGCAATCATATTCACAACAAACTCAGAAAATCCTTTAGGTGCATTCAGCCCTGTTCCCACGGCAGTACCACCAACCGGTAATTCAAGCAATAAAGCTATTCCTTGTTTCAATTGTCCTATGCCCTGTTCAATCTGCGCAACATACCCTGAAAACTCCTGCCCCAATGTTAATGGAACCGCATCCATGCAATGAGTACGTCCTGTTTTAATTATATTCTTAAATTCTTCGGATTTATTTTTTACTGCCATATATAAATTTTGTAAGCCGGGCATTGTATTCCCCGAAATCATCTTATAAGCAGCAATATGCATTGCAGTTGGAAACGTATCATTGGTAGATTGTGATTTATTCACATCATCATTGGGATGTAACGGGCCAGGCTTATCTTCTATCTTCATTCCCATGATCACCTTTGCCCTGTTTGCAATTACCTCATTCACATTCATATTTGTATGCGTTCCGGAACCTGTTTGCCAGATAGGCAGAGGAAAATGTTCATCAAGTTGTCCGTTCATTAATTCGTCACATACCCGTGAGATTAAATCTGATTTCTCTTTTTTTAATACTCCCAAACGGGCATTTGCATGAGCCGCTGCTTTTTTTATAAGTGCATACGACTTAATTACTTCCGTAGGCATAGGATGATTCCCTATCTTAAAGAGATTCAGAGAGCGCTGAGTCTGTGCTCCCCAATATTTTTCAGCCGGTACTGCAATTTCTCCGAGTGTATCTTTTTCTATCCTGTTCATTATTTCAAAAAATTATTTTTTTCAAAGTAAATTTAATTCTATTTATTTAAAATGAATAAAACAGGGGAGAATTTTTTACAATTCTTTTTTTTGTATGGTTTCTTTAACTAATTATTGATGCCGTCAAATGATTTTTTGTTTATTTTGCGTCTTTAAATATTTATATTTTGGATATCCATACTTGTACAAACCGGTTAAACATACAACATCCAGTTGTCACAATAGGTACTTTTGATGGCCTGCACAAAGGACATGTAAGGATACTGGAGAAACTTAAACAAGCTGCTACTGAACAAAATGGCGAAACAGTCGTGATTACCTTTTGGCCTCATCCAAGATGGATTGTAGATCATGAAGAATATGACCTGAAACTATTAAATACCCTTGAAGAAAAAAAAGAACTCCTTGAAAAAGAAAACATTGACCATTTAGTGATCATTCCTTTCAATGAAAATTTTTCTAAAATCACATCCATTCAATTTATTGATAACATTCATTCATGTATTAATATTAAACATTTAATTATAGGCCCGGATCATCAATTTGGCAAAAACAGGGGCGGAAACTTTGATACCTGGAAATCTTATGCAGAAGAACATCATTTCATTGTAGAAAAAATTTCACTCTCAGCCATAGAAAAAACAAAAATAAGCTCTACCAAAATAAGAAGAGCCCTTTTATCCGGAAATATAAAAAAAGCAAATGAATATCTCGGATACTCTTATTTCTTAACAGGTAATGTGAATGAAGGGAAAAAAATAGGCCAACAAATTGGCTTTCCAACTGCAAATATTCATATTGAAGAACCGTATAAACTAATTCCGAAAACCGGGGTATACGCGTCTGAAATATTAATTAATGGTAAAACGTACAAAGGCATGTTGAACATTGGCGTACAACCTACATTACATAAACATCAAAAAAAAGATATCTCTATCGAGGTAAATATCTTCGATTTTAATAAAAATATTTACAACAGGAGAATTAGGGTACGTTTAATTGAAAAAATTCGTGATGAAAAAAAATTCAATTCCGTTGATGATTTAAAAACACAACTTCACAAAGACAAGGAACATGTAATTAAATTGTTCTCTTCATGAAAGTATCAAGTCAATAGAATACCATGCTATACCAATTTCAACTGAACATCATTAATATTCACCCCTTACGTATAGTGTTTGCCCGCTTAATGATGTATTATATTGCAATAACGGTGTTTCAGACGGTCCGCTGATAGGGTCTCCTTCTGAGGACAATATATATCTTGTCTCACAGCACGGACACTCGGCAATTGAAGGATCAGAAGTTAACTCCACGGCACATGAATTATCATCATGGTATAAACATAACCTGTCAAATGCCCAAAATTCTCCCGATGCCCCCCTGTATAAAATCACACCATATGCAGTCTGATTAGCTCCATATACATCTTCCCGGACAACCATTGCATTATTATAGGTTTGCAATTCACTGTAACGTGCTTCATTAAGATTAACCTGAAAATTAACATAAGAAGAATAATTTAATTTGTCATCTCTATTGCACCCCATTATGATAATCAATATAAACAATAAAAAAATACCGGCAGGCTTAATTCTTTTCATTAGTAAATGAATGTTTTAATATTACGCTTTATTAACTCTGATCCTGTTATTTTATTATCTAAACTCTTCAATTTTATTTAAAGCAGTCTACCCAAAAAAATGACACTCATAAATTTAAATTTTATCACTATTTAGTGTTTGTCCATAATGTCCGCTAACCCCGGTACAGTCATTCTTCCTTACGGGGCAGGCTTCGTTACGCTTGCCCCAAAATTGCTCATTTACACCAGTAAACTGCGCATTTTGGGGCTTCACAAGCCTCGTTATCGAACATCATGATCCAAACACTTGACTTTATAGACAGGCACTATTTAGTGTCTGTCATTCAGTCTTTTTCTATCTTAGTAAGGTTACCTGCCCTGTAATCACATGTTTCCCGTTATTCTGCAAATCAATAATAAAATGATATGAATCAACAGGTAATTCTTTTCCTTTGTATGTTCCATCCCATGCATTTTTATTTGTATAATTTATATTTAAATACAATAATTCTCCCCAACGATCATAAATTTCAATCGTTGCATTACTATAATACGTATTATCTTCTAATCCTTCTATTACCCATGTATCATTTATCCCATCTCCATTGGGTGTGAACGCGGTCGGGATACGGAAGCAATCCTTGTATTTTAGT
>CAYPTK010000245.1:0-3502 GCA_964413555.1 uncultured Bacteroidales bacterium
AATGTGAACGATTATTCCGGCACCGATCGTGAAAAAGTTCAGGCTGCTGTGGATGCGGCTCAAGCTGCAGGTGGAGGTATCGTGTATCTGCCGGCGGGGGATTATTCCTTCGATGACACGGTGGGAATTAGAAGCGACAATATCGTGATAAGGGGTGCCGGCGTTGACGAAACCACCATAACCATAACAGACTTGCCGAAAAATGAACATGAATGTGCCGCTTTTACTTTCAATGGTGGTGGTAACGATAAAAGTACAAGCAGAATGGTTGCAGCTGATGTCGAGAAAGGGGACAGGGTAATAGAAATAACCGATGCCTCAGTATACAGTGCGGGAGATATCATTAAGTTGTATGTTCATTCCGATGACATGATCAAAACCAATGATTTTTACCGTAAAAAATACGTTTTATATAAGGAGGACAATGATTATCATTGGTTGCACCAGTGTATGTATTTGATTGAATCTGTTGAAGATAATTCTGATGAAGATTTCATTATACTCTCGCAACCAATAAGGTTTGGTTTTACAAAACCGACTGCTACTAATACTGCGCGGGGCTCTTTCGTGCGGAAAATGGATGTGATCAAGAATTGCGGGGTTGAGGACATGACCATAACGTCAGAAAAATTTTATGACAAATTGGAAACTTCCGGTATTTCTTTTCATTCTGCTTACGCGTGTTGGATACAAAATGTTAAATTCTTCAGGGCAGGTTCGTTGCCTTATAACATTTCAAGTGCCAAAAATACAGAGGTTCGCGATATAGATGTCCAATACACATGGAATCGTGGCGGTGGTGGAAACGGTTACTTAGTTCAATGGAGTACTTCTGATGGCCTGGTAGATAGTGTAACCGTTGATAGCTTGCGCCACGCTCCTGTTTTTCAATCTGGTGCCAATGGTTGTGTGACAAGGAATGGTACCTTTACCCGTCAGAATGGAGATTGGCACGGGGGATTTACCGTGGAAAACCTGTATGAAAATTGTAGAATGTTTAAGGATGCCAGCACAGTGACCAGTGGGCTGAACGCTTTGTCGTCCAACCGTCTCAATGATAGCTATACTGGACATGAACCCCATTTGCACGGGCAGGTAATATACAATTGTGATATTGAAATTGACAGGCCCATGTGTGAAAGTGCAAGGCCAGGGGGGCTGCACAAAAACTGGATATGGGCCTACAACAACATAGAAAATTATGATCAGAACTCCCCTGTTTTAATTGGGGATTATGCGGATGGCCTTATTTTTAAAGGAAACAACATATCCATGGAGAATTATTCGGGCAAGGATAACGAATATGGCGTGCGTTTCTGGGACGATGGCTGGGACACCACGAATTTAGAATACTCTTCAACCGAAGATACCCATTATGATAGCATCGTATTCGAAGACAACACCTTTTATGGCATACCCGAATCAAAGATATGGAACAGGACAACCGGAAATGTTGGTGATGCCCTAACAGATAAAAACAATACAGTTGTCACTACCTATAGCAAACCCGATAAACCAACCCCGGCAATACCTTCTATTTATCAATATGAGCTGGATATGAAGGACAACCAACCAAATGTGGAAATAACAAACCCCACGGGCGTATTGCAAACATCGAACTTCACTATTGAAGTCTCGGCAGATGCCAGCAACGCAACCTATGGAACATTGTCCAAAGTGGTGTTTTACGATGGCGACACCAAGTTAGGAGAAGATGACACATCGCCCTATTCGTGTTTTGTAAATATTTCTGGCATGGATCGGTTTATGAGGTTAAAAGTAGAAGCCGTGTATGATGATGAGAATTTCTATGCTAAAAAAGAAGTAAAAGCGAAAAAAGCTGCAGGTGAACCAGATGTGATAGGAGAAAGCAATTCTCCCGTCTGTGTTGGCGACGACCTGAATTTAGATGAAACCGGAGGCGATGCCACAAGCTGGGAATGGAGCGGCCCGGACGACTTTAGTTCAACAGAGCACAAACCCACCATTACCAATGTTACTACAGCAGCAGGCGGTACTTATACCGTCACCATCACAGATGGTGACGGTAATACGGCCACAGACGAAATCACCGTGACGGTAAATGATGCCCCAACCGCCGATGCCGGCTCGGATGAGAGCATCTGCAATGGAGAGAGTGTGACATTGACAGCGAGTGGCGGCGACAATTATGAATGGTCAACCGGTGCCACGACAGCATCCGTTGAAGTATCTCCGTCCACCACAACAACCTACACGGTTACCGTAACCAATTCAGGGTGCAGCGGTGCGCCTACCGATGATGTAGAGGTCGCTGTCAATGCACTGCCCACAGCCGATGCGGGAGAAGACAACACAATATGTGCAGGCAATGATTTAAGCTTAGATGAAACCGGAGGCGATGCCACAAGCTGGGAATGGAGCGGCCCGAACGACTTTAGTTCAACAGTGAAGAACCCCACGATTTCAGAAGCCACTACATCAGCTGATGGAACATATACAGTAACAGTCAGTGACGGCAATTGTGAAAATACTGATGATGTAGATATCACAGTACTTGAATCCCCTGACCTGGTCATCACAGATCCAGAACCTGCATGCCCGTCTGTTGATTTAACCGATCCTGCCGTGACAGAGGGTAGTACAGGAGGCATAGGAGGAGGCACTTCCAAATGGTATGAATACACCGACACATCATTCATAGATTATTTTAAAGGAACACAGGTATGCAAAGTAAATGGAAACGATACAGTATTCTCATGGCTGCAAGATGATTGGGTTAATGGCTTTATTATTCAAAATAATGACATGTTAAAAATTGGTAACGCAGGCAAGAACGCTGGAAATTTTGATCTTTATTTAGACAGTATAAATATAGACCTTTCAGTAAACCCTGTCGTATATTATGAAGCCAAAGCAACCACTGCATTTTCGATGCAAATGCGTCTTCGGGATTCCGATGGCAATAGTACAACGAGTCAATATTCTGTTGATTTTACAACTGACTGGCAAACATTTGTATTTGATGTTTCAGGGGCATGGAATGTGGATAAAACCAAAATTAACCGCCTTAACTTTTACAGGGGAGATGATGATATAACTGTTGACACCTTATATTTCAGGCTTGTCGCTTTAGGAGACACTACATTTAATTCCGGAAGCAGCCAGGAATTGACCTACTGGACTGATGCTTCTGCCACTACAGAACTCAGCAATCCCGACAATGTAACCTCTGATGGCACCTATTATATAAAATTGGGAGAAGGGGAATGTGCAGCCATTGAACCTGTTACCGTTGATATTAATTGTGTTACATGTCCGGATACATTGCTTACGGGAGCCACCATTACAAATGTGACATGTCATGGCGGCAATGATGGGGCCATTGACATTACCACCGGAAATGGTACTTCTCCCTATACATTTGAATGGTCAACCACAGATGGTTCCGGTTTGTCAGCCAATGACGAAGACCAAACAGGATTAACAGCCGGTACCTACCAGGTGATTGTCACAGACGATG
>CAYPTK010000246.1:0-3438 GCA_964413555.1 uncultured Bacteroidales bacterium
AAGGCTTGGTATATTCTTCTACATTTATAACACCTGTTTCCGGATCATTAAATGTCAATTTTTCCTGGTCAATTTTAAATTGGTATCCTGTTATTGCAATCCCGAAGGATAATTGCGACTGATATAAACTAATATGGTATGAATATGCAAAACTAAATCCTGTACGGCTCACCGCGCCGTTTTTATCTGTATATATAACGCCTCCTAAACCGACATTACCTGTCCTGCTCTTTTGTAGTCTTTTTATTCCAAGAATTCCTGAACTTACTTTCGTGCTTCTTCTCAACAGTCTCCATTGTCCACTAAGCGTATAGGTTCCGGGAGCACCTTCAAAGCTAAGCCATTGTTCCCGTGCAGTAAGATTAAACGAGGTATATCCATGTGCTCCAGCTGCTGCAGGGTTAATTACTGCTTCATTTAATTTATATTGAGTATATACCGGGAGCTGTTGGCTTCTTGCAGTAATACTTAATAGAAAGATGCTGATAATAATAAATAAGTATTTTGTTTTATACATGCCTTCTCAGATTAAGTTTTCATTTCATACCTAGTGTATATAGACAAAGCGCTAAAAGTTAATAAATATTATTTATACTTTGCAGAAAATTAACATAAAATTATTAAAAATCCACAAAAAAAGCAAAAAAAATAGCATTTATTTTACATTCATAATAAGCACGGTGCGAAAGAGGTGGCATAAGCACCTTAAAAAGAAGGACTTAAAAAATCTATTTTACATGTCCAGTTCAATCAAAATATCGTCTTTCATTACATTATCGCCGGGGTGAACTTTAATTTGTTTAATTTTGCCAGATTGTGTAACAGCGATTTCATTTTGCATTTTCATTGCCTCTAAAATAATGACCGAATCTCCTGCTTTTACTTCATTCCCTTCTTCTGTCAGGATATCTACAATTTTCCCGGGCATGGGTGCATGCAGGTACTTTTCCTTTGATCCTTTAGTTTTCTTTTTGAGAAATTTTTTCCGTCGGTAAGAAGTTGGTGTTTCAACCGAAAAACTATAACTAACATTATTGATCAGTATATGATACTTATTTTGATTCTTTTCTATAATTTCAATAGGGTACTTCCGGTTTTTATATTTAATATATGTCATTCCATCGTTTTCCGTTTCAATTTTAACATCCATGGGCGACCCGTTTAAATCAGCTGAACCATCTTCTTTTATATCAAATTGGTATTTATTTCCAGCCTGATTTAGTGCAATATACCTTCCTTCTAAAATATCACTGATATTATTGATCTCGTTCATGATTTTTGGTTTTAAACTATTATATAATATTAAAAGACTTGGATTTGTATCATAATGTTTGGTAACAAGGCCCGCGAAGCTACAAAACGAGCAATTTTAAAACACGCGTAACACGGTTAACGGGCATCATGTACAAACACTAAATAGATTTAAGGCGTTTATTTAACACCCATGGATCAAGTTCCTTCCCTTTATTATAGTCAACTACCATATCCTGTTCAATTTTAAGTTCCTTGGCAAAGCTATATGTAGCAAAGTAAGCGGCAAGCAATTCTTCAAAGGGTTCCTGGTAATAAACAGGATCCAGTTCATTTTCAATGAATGATGTATTGATTGTCCCATTTCTGAACGCTTTGCTGCTCAAAGCTGCTTTACAAAAAGGTATCGTGGTTTTCAATCCTTTGATCTTGATTTTCCGTAAAGCAGAAAGTGAATTCGATATCGCGCTCTTCCTGTCTTCCCCTGTACAAATCAACTTGGAAATCATAGAATCGTAATAAGGCGTTATTTCTGCACCTTCCTGGATGCCTGTATCAATCCGGATATTTTTCCCGGCAGGATGTTTTACTTTCTCGATTATTCCTAAATAAGGAGAAAAATTTGATTGTACATCTTCTGCATTGATCCGGCATTCAATGGCCCATCCTTTTATCTTTATGTCATCCTGTGTAAATGGGAGTTTTTCTCCCCTGGCAATTTTAATTTGTTGTTCAATTAGATCAACACCTGTAACTTCTTCTGTAACAGGATGCTCTACCTGAATTCTCGTGTTCATTTCCATGAAATAAAAATTCCCTGCATCATCCAACAAAAATTCTACTGTTCCAGCATTTTGATAATTAACGGCTTGGGCTACTTTTAATGCAGCTTTTCCCATCTTTCTTCTTAATTCTTCAGTTAAAGCTATAGAAGGCGCTTCTTCAATTAATTTTTGATGTTTACGCTGGATGGAACATTCTCTTTCGCCCAAGTGGACCATGTTTCCATGTTTATCAGCCAATATTTGGAATTCCACGTGCCGTGGATTGTTTACATATTTTTCAATGAAAACAGATGGGTCATTAAATGCCTTTTGAGCCTCATCAGTAGCCATGCGGAACATTTTCTTCATGTTTTCAGCAGATTCTACAATTCTCATGCCCCTGCCTCCACCACCAGATGCAGCCTTTAATATCACGGGAAATCCTATTTTTTCGGCGATCTCAACGGCTTCTTTTTCTGAGCTTACACTGCCATAACTGCCTTTTAATAATGGAACATTATTATTGGTGGCAATTTGCTTAGCTATCGTTTTATTTCCCATCTTATAAATAGCGTCTGGAGACGGGCCAATAAAAATGATCTTCTCTTCTTCACATCTCTCGGCAAAATAAGGGCTTTCTGCTAAAAAACCATAGCCGGGATGAATGGCCTCAATATTATGCTCTTTTGCAGTTTTAAGCAACCCGTCAATATCCAAAAATTCCGGGACGCCTTCAATATTTTCCGTTTTATCTATTATTTCATCTGCTTTTTCAAGGTAAAGAGCATAGGGTTCTTTGGCTGTTTTTATTACATATGTTTTAATACCCATTTTCTTTGCTGTCTCGATAATTCTTACAGCAATTTCACCCCTATTAGCGATTAAAATATTATTCATAAATTTTTATATTTAATTCAAATTATATAATAATGAAGTGATTTTAAAGTGGTAATGAATGTTTGGTGTCGTTTTCTTTTTTTAAAAGTAATCATCACAATATTAAGCATTTTTAATAAAAAATTAATAATAAATTAAAATAATTTATCAAAAAGTAATCCACATTACTAAAAGTTGTTTTACATTAGAACATTTTACACATCAATAATTCATTCACAAAAAACTCAAATACAATCACTTAAAAATCAAAACAATTTATAAAACATCATTTATTTATTCTTTCTATAAATTATTTCAAAAATACAATCAAATAAATAAACCATAAATTTTATTTATACATAAAAAAATTATTTTAATTTTGTGCTCCGTTCATTTCAATAATTTAAATATGGTGGATGTAGCTCAGCTGGTTAGAGCACTAGATTGTGGTTCTAGGGGTCGTGGGTTCGAGTCCCATCTTCCACCCTGCCAAAAACAAAACCCGCTAATAACGCGGGGTTTAGAAGGGGAAAAATAAACCCCGACA
>CAYPTK010000247.1:0-3433 GCA_964413555.1 uncultured Bacteroidales bacterium
GCGAGCTCCCCCGCCGATAGCGGGGCAAGCTATATGACCATTGAAAATTTTAAAATAAACAGATGAGAAAATGATCTTCCATGGTGGTTAGTTTAAAAATTTACCATAAATTTGCTACTGTTCTGATTATATTATTTATTTATTAAATTTGATAAATTATGAAGAAAATCATTCCTTTTTTTGTTTTATTTATTTGCGTTACAAATCTTAAAGCACAAACACAAGAAGAGTTAAATCAGCAGGTTAGTAGATTTTTTCAGCTTTCTCTCGTCACTGTAGATACCGGGACATGGCAAAATTTAGTTATATGGCAAAAATTAGACCCGCAACGTGTCATTGACACAGTCCCTCAGCTGACTGATTTTCAGATTAATGATTATTTTGTAATGCGCTATGATTCTGCAAGTGCATCATACCTTGAAATAGGGACTGTACCTTATGCAGATTTAACTGTTTTCCCGGATTTAACTTCATTTCCTGAATTACGGGCATATAAATACAAAATTCAGGCTTCAGTCTCCTATACTATTGATATTGGAGGCGGGATGTTTCATAGTTGGGATGATATGACTGTTTTGGATTCCTGCCGGTATCATAAAACGTTATTCATTGACAAAGAGATTAAAGGAGATACGTTAGAACTTAAAATAGATCCTTACCAGGTTGAAAATTTTGATATGACGATGTTTTTAGACACCTTAAAAGTAAAAGTATATCGCCATACCGATTCAATGAATATACTCGACCATCTTTATGATAGCGTTTATTACATGATGGGAGATACACTTTTCCAATACAGTGACCCGGATACCACCCCAAAAGACAGTGGATATAATTATCATGGTATTGTAGAATTTACTGACACCATTGATCCAAATGAAATGATGGATTTAAAAGCCAGCGGAGGCCCTTTCAGCCGTTCTATTTCCAATCTTGAAGACAATCGCCTGAAAGAAACCCCGACCATTATTCAATCAATTAAACAAGAGGAGCTCACTCTTAAAATATCTCCTAATCCTGTTGCATCAAAAACAAATATAATGTATAACATACCTGCTAAAGGATTGGTTCGGATTTCTTTATATTCTGCTGATGGAAAAAGGATAAAAGATATTGTACATAAGGTACAGGCTAAAGGTGATCATACCATAGAGGTGTCAAAAGAAATGCTTGGGACAATTCCCGGCATCAATTACCTCGTGCTTTCATTCAATGAATATCAGCAAGTGAAAAAAATAATTCAATTAAAAGAATAATTTTTTAATAAAACTGTTTTTTTAGAAAAAAAATACATTATTTTTGCGACGGAATTTGAGAATTAGGGTTTACTTAATTCTAAATATTCAGGTCCGGTAGTTCAGTTTGGTTAGAATGCATGCCTGTCACGCATGAGGTCGCGAGTTCGAGTCTCGTCCGGACCGCTTTTTTAAAGCAATATTTAATTAGTACCACGTTAATTTCGTGTTTGTTCATAATGTCAGCTATTTTCCTCGCGATTGTAAACATGTTTCTTTTAAAATATTTTTTACTTCGTGAGTCTCGTTATGTACTATGAGTCAGGCACTTGAGTTTAATCAAACGTTGAATTAACCTTTTAAATTCTTAGCTCTTTTAAAAATGAGCACAATCCTCTTAATTATAAGCATTGTATTGATCCTTGTTGGATTCATAGGGTGTATACTCCCTGTTTTACCCGGACCGCCTATTAGCTACACCGGGCTCCTGTTGATTCAATTTTCCGAAAAATGGCATTTTTCGACCCGGTTACTCATTATCCTGGCATTGGTGACTATTATTGTTACCATCCTGGATTACGTGGTTCCGGTCTGGGGTACAAAACGCTTTGGCGGGTCTAAGGCAGGAATCAGGGGATCTACTGCAGGACTTGTCGTTGGACTTTTTTTTGCACCTTTTGGTATTATTATCGGCCCTTTTATCGGTGCTGTGATTGGTGAATTATTAGTTAAAAATGATATGCACGTTGCTATTCGATCAGGTATAGGGTCCTTTATCGGATTTCTTATGGGCACCGGGATGAAGCTGGCAACAAGCGGAGTGATCGCGTTTTATTTTTTTAGAGAAATAATATAGTGTCTTAATCCTACGACTGAGCCAGTCGTAGTCCAGCAGTCGTTGTCCGTAGCATCCACGCTACGACAGTGGCGGAGACTTTACGTCTAAAAATACAACTATTTCTTTTATTGAATGATCACTTTATAATGATTTTTTCCATCATCCAATAAATACATTCCCGGGTCAATTTCTTCTATATTTAAATTTAAATGGTGTACACCACTTGAAAGAATGCCCGTGTGAAGTACTTTAATGATCTTTCCTTCAAGTGTAGATAAAGTGATTTGAGCCTGTTGAGGTGATTGACATGTTGTATGATATTGTAATACATCATCTGCAGGGTTTGGATATACCCGTGTTTTTGTTTTATGTCCAGACATGTTAAATATATCGCTGGATTCTTCAGGCTCACGAAAAGATGCAAATCCAGCGTTATAAGTCGTTGTACTATCAACATTATCAAACATATTTATTATTAAATCGATTTTCATGAAACTTAATACAGGGGTGAAAATATCATTTATCATCCAACTGTAGGTGGTTATATCGTAATCATAAATACCATCTGTAATCCCCATGAAACTTATGGAATCTGTGATTTTTTGGTTTATCCTGAATGAAGCGACATGATCTAATGTCGTATCCGGGAGTATTAATCTACCATAACCTATATATGCATAAGAATAATGTTCTTCCCGTGTTCCGGTAAATGAATAATCAGTAAATTTCATTTCAACAGTGCCATCTATACTACTGGAACCCGAGTCGCCATAGTTGATTGGGAAGGAAGTCATTTCCCATTCTGTTGAATAATTGATTTCAGTGATATACGATTGCCCTTGTGCATTTACTTTTTGGTAAAGGCCATAAGCATACTGGGCATATAAGTCATGGCTCATATATCGGCCAAGGCCCGAGTCTGATGACATGAAATAGTCAGCATCAGGGAATAAATCCGGATTTGGTGATTGAGAAACAGGAATCACTTTGGAAACGGATGAATCTGTTTTTTGAAGGTTACTGTAATTCCATATTTGATACCCGGATGCATTTGAAACATGCTGCCATGGTGTACTGTACATAAGCACAGAATCCCCGATTTCAGGATTAAACCGTTCGTCAATAATGATTTGTGCATCAGATATGAAATTGATTTGAAGAAGAATGAATATCAAGGAAGTAAATCGTTTTATAAACATAACAATTATTTTTAAAATGAAACAAAATAGAATTTTATAATTTTTCAAAATTATGAAAAAGAATAATTAAAACAAAAAATTATTATAAAATTAATGTATTCATTTCAACCCAAATTATGTATTAGAACTTCGTAATGAGTATTAAAAATACGATAAAACAA
>CAYPTK010000248.1:0-3402 GCA_964413555.1 uncultured Bacteroidales bacterium
ATTCGACGATATGATAAACCGTAATGTTCGCAAATCTCTTTTGTAGCAAGAATGATCCCATTGGGAAAATTCTTATTACTGCTTTCATATATTAAATAAATATTTTTATATTTCTTTAATATATCAATTTCCTTCTGGAGCGCATGATAAGTGCCTTTGTGAAAATCCTGCAAATAATAATTTTGGGCATCTTTATACCCGCCACTACGGGAAAAAAGAATCAGTTTTTCAGGCGGGATCTTTTTAATTTCCTTCTTAAAAGCAGGATTTGTAAAACCGGAAACGACAATTTTATCATATTGCGATATATTATCATTCAGAATCATGGAAAGAACCTTGGGATTTGCATAATGAGATGTCAATTCGATCATTGCTTTTCCCTCGAGCCTCTTACTCATCGAATGGTATAATGTCCTCAGATAAGGACTAAGAAAAAGCATGATAAGCAGTATCCTGGTTTGTTGATGAATGTTTTCCGAAGCAATATAATAGCCAATACGTTCTCTTGTCCCGACAATACCCCGTTCTTTTAATATATTGTATCCGGTATATATGGCTTTGCGTGAAAGATTTAATTCCTCAACAGCTTTGTTGATGGGAGGCAATACATCCCCTTTTTTTATTTCGTTTTCCCGTATGCCGGAAATAATGGCATCTGCAAATGCTTCCGATTTTAGAAAAAACTTCCCTTGTAGTTTTTCAAGATGCTTGTTGATGTATTGAATTTTATCCATATTAAACAGAATAAAGTTTGTTCTCTTTTGTTTACTCTTGGTATCCTCTGTTACTCTTTTGCAAATATATGATATTTTTTAAAAATTGACAAAATAATTTATTAAAAAAATAAAGTCTACTGCAAATTTTGTTGTAAAAAGGTCTATTGGTGTTAAATGTAAAAGACAGTGTCTCGTGTTTTATAATGAAAAACGTCAATAAATTTAAAGAAGAAAAAAGGACAAAATGAGATTCTTGAAATATTGAAAAAGGCTCATTTGCATCAATAACCCGTGGTTAAATGAATATGTATGTCATCTTGTTAAACATGATGATCATAATACTTAATATTATAAACGCGCACGATTCAAAGATCAATAATAAACACAACCCTAACTTCAAACAAAATAAAACAAACTTTTTTTTGTCAGGATGAACTTTTTTTTGACGCTACGAACTTAATAGTTCATGATGTCAATAGGGGTTCCTCATGCTTTTTAATATGATTGAATAGCCATTAATTTTAATAATAAATTTTATTATTTGAAAAATAAAACATCATGAAAACAATTATTAAATATATAACAGGATTAATTTTCTTGTTCGTTTCATTAGAGTTTACTTTTTCCCAAACAGATACAGAATTTTGGTTTGCGGCGCCGGAGGTTACCGGAGACCATGCCGATAGGCCCATTGGTGTTGCAATTACAACATTTGATAATGCGGCTGATATAACCATCAGCCAACCGGCAAATGCAGGGTTTTCCCCTATAACATTTAATGTCCCGGCCAATTCAGCAAAGAAATACGATTTAACAGCTTTTATTGATGATATTGAAAATGTCGTGGCCGATTCACCAGAAGATAAAGGTGTGTTGATAGAGGCATCTGTACCTGTGAGTGCTTATTATGAAATTGGTGGTATTCAGTCATGGGGAAGTGAATTTGTTGATACTGTGGATTGGTTGGGATCTAATTCAGATATATTGGCATTGAAGGGACGCCACGGGCTTGGCACTGAATTTTATATTTCTCAACAAAGTGATTGGACTTATGGAAGTGATCATTATGACCCTCCGGCACTACAGTCTTTTGAAATTGTAGCAACCGAGGATAATACTACAGTAACAATTACTCCAAATGACGATATTGTGGGCCATTCTGCCGGAACTTCGTTTAATGTCACTTTAAATAGAGGGCAAACGTATTCTGCTCAAATGATATCGCATTCCGATGGTGATATGATAACCTTATATGGTTCTCATATTACATCAGATAAGGATATTGCTGTAACGATAACCAATGATAGTCAGGAAACGGATCACGGTGACCCTGATTTATTGGCTGATCAAACAATCCCCCTCGATAAAATAGGTAAAGAATATATTGCTATGCAAGGCAATTATGATTATCCTGAGAATGAATGTGTATTTGTCATGGCCGTGGAAAATACTACATATATTGAATTCAATGGTGGAAGTGGAGTTACTATAGATGCCGGTGAGACCACCAGTTTTTGTTTTGACGGAACAACTGAAGATTATATATATGTCGAAGCAGACAAAAATGTATATGCATACCAGGGAAGTGGTGTAGGTGAACTGGGCGCAGCCATTTTACCCCCTATAGACGAGTGTACCGGGTCAAATGAAGTAGGTTTTGTACGCACACCTATTTTTCCTTGGAAGGGCAATAGAGGAAGCAGAAAGTTAATTATGAATATTTTAGTACAGGATGCCCCTTCAAATCCGGAAACCAGGTTTAAAATGTTTGTTAACGGGGTTGAATCAGCAGGCGCTATCCAGGGGGCAGATTTTAGTTCTGTTACCACAACTACAGGGGATTGGCTGTATGCAAGCATAGAAATAGATACCCTTGACGTGGACACTGATGATGCAGTAAAAGTCATCAATGATTCTGCTGTTTTTCATTTGGGAATATTGCACGGGACATCATCTACTGCCAGGTTTGGATACCTTGCCGGATTTAACGATTTCGATGTGGATGTGATGGTAGAGGGAATACCCGGAGACACAGCAGGGATATGTACAGGCCAGGATTATCAATTGGTTGCAACAGGGGGAACCCGGTATGAATCGACAGGAACGCCCACGGCACTCAGCTTTTTGTCAGATGCTAATATTTCAAATCCTATAATTAATGTACCTGCTGGGAATGAAGGTGATTATGAATACATAGTAAACATTTACAATCCATGCCAGGTTGACCCTAAAAAAGACACATTGCTTATACAGGCAGAACCCAAGTTTGATGAACCGGGTGGAGACAATGATACTATTTGCCTTGGCGAAACAGTGCCGGATTTAACAGCCACCAGCACAGAGTCCAATCCTTATTATTTTTGGTATAGTGATTCACTTTTACTTGTAGAAGTGCAAAGCGGTACTTCCAATACTTATGCTACCGGCAAAACGGCTTCCGGAACGTATACCTATTGGGTTACCCAGGCGTTTTCTGATCCAGCAGTATGTGAAAGCGGCCCGCGTAAAATATCACTGACTATTTTACCGGATTCATTAGCCAATCTGGTAATCACTGAACCTGATGCTGCTTGCCCTTCTGTTGACCTGACTGCTCCTGAGGTAACTGAAGGCAGTACAGGGCTGATTCCTGTATGGTATAAATACACCGACACATCATTTATTGATTATTTTGCAAGTACAGATC
>CAYPTK010000249.1:0-3395 GCA_964413555.1 uncultured Bacteroidales bacterium
GATCAAACCAATGGATTAGGGACTCAGTATGTAAAACAAATTTTTGAAGACAGGGAAGGCAATATCTGGTTTGCAACATATGGATCAGGATTAGCAGGATTGGTACTGAAAGCATATAAATTTTTTGATCATGAGGATTATCCTATGAATAACAATGCTTTATCCATTGAAAAGAAAGATAGTGTTTATTGGATTGGGGGAGAAAAAGGGCTTATGAAAATCATACCACGACAGGGTGGTGGATTTAAATACGTTTCTTTTGATAATAAAAATGGATTGCCCGGGGATCGTGTAATATCTTTGTATATTGATAAAAAAAATACTCTTTGGGCCGGGACCGAACAATATGGATTATATAAAAAGGAACAAAACCAATATTATTTTACCCAATATTTTATCTCGGATAATTCATTAGCCAATAAAGTTACGGATATTACCGGAATTGATTCCTTGTTATATTGTGCAACGCACAATGGTGTATATGTTTTCAATACCAATAATAATGAACGAGAACATTATAACACGTTGAATGGACTTCCACATAATAAAATAAATGATATATGTAAAAAGAAAGATAACACGATATACATTGCAACAAAAAGCAATGGCATTTATACATTAAAAGGCAGTGAAGCGTTTGCTTTGAAATCAAATGTACAACTCGAATTTACTTGTCTGACAATTGATAAACAGGGCATATTATGGGCAGGAACATATGGCGACGGGGTATTTAAGTTTACCACCGATTCATTGGTCAATTATTCGAAAAACAAAGGGTTGAAATCAAATTATTGTTATAGCATTGGCCAGGACGCCAGGGGAACTATTTGGGTTGGACATCGTTTAGGGTTGAGTAGAATCTATTCAGATCAAAGAATTGAACACTTCGGGCCCCAACAAGGGTTTAAAGGAGATTGCAATCACAATGCCATCTTAAGGGAAAGTCCACTTCTCCTTATCGGTACAAACAAGGGAATGATATGCATTAACAGTGATAAGGAAAAAACCAACAAAATACCACCAGAAACCAATATCATATCAGTTCTGATAAATGATAAACCCTATGAGCCAACAGGAACTATAAAACTACCTTATGGGGCATATAAAGTAGAGTTTGAATATATCGGCATCAATCTTACAGCTCCCCGGGATGTTACATATTCCTATAAATTAGAAGGCTTTGACCTTGGATGGAATCAGGCAGGCAATAATCGTATAGCTAAATACAACAGACTGGATGATGGGAATTACACGTTTTTAGTAAAATCATGCAATGAAAATGGATTCTGCAATACAGAACCAACAACCTTTAATTTAAGTATTAGTATACCGTTTTGGAAAGCATGGTGGTTTATATTGGGTGTAATCATCCTTTTTATTTTACTGGTCATACTTATTATTGCAATTCGTGAACGGAATCACCGGAAATTACAAGAATACCTTGAAATGCAATTGAACTTAAGGACGAAAGAAGTGCAGATGCAAAAAAAAGAACTTGAAATTAAAAATAAAAACATTACAGACAGTATTAATTATGCCAGGAAGATACAATCCGGGATGTTGCCCTCTTTATCAAGAATTCATCAGGCTGTAAAAGACTCTTTTATATTTTACCTGCCCCGTGATATTGTCAGCGGTGATTTTTTCTGGTTTAATCAGAATAAAAACGGTGATTATATTATTGTATGTGCTGATTGTACCGGGCATGGAGTGCCAGGTTCAATGCTGTCAATGATAGGAATGACCCTGTTAAAAGATATTTGCAATCGTACTGATGTCAATACCCCTTCTGATATTCTCTCTCACCTCGAAAAAGAGATCCAAAATATTTTGAATCAAAACGAGGATACACAATCCAATGATGGCATGGATATGACCATTGTCCAACTCAACCCCAAAACAAATAAAGCACTTGTTTCTTCTGCAATGCAGACCTTTATCATTGTAAAAAACAATGAGTTATTGAAATTAAAAGGTGAAACAGTACCCATTGGTGGAGATCCTTTGATAAGAAAAAAAATAAAAAAGGATTTTAAAACAATGGAAATGCAATTAAATGAACAAGATATTATTTATATGTTCTCCGATGGATTTGTTGACCAGTTTGGTGGAGAAAAAGAAGATAAATTCAAAATAAGGCGAATGATGAGCCTTATCAGTGAAATACACCAAAAACCAATGAATGAGCAAAAAATATTGGTAGAGAAAAAATTTTATGACTGGAAGGGGGAAAACAGCCAGGTAGATGATATCTTATTCATGGGAATCAAAATATAACAGGTTAAATTGATAACCCGCTTTGATACCTGAATATAATTAAACCTTGCATTTTACAATTAATAAGTTCATGTATCATGCTCATTATAAAAAATATCAATGGAATTCTTTAATTTTACATGCTACTAATTAAGGGAAGCTTTCACTACAATCCAAGCTTCTCTCTCAATTTCCTGTCAGACTTCTTGTTTTTGTTCCAATAATCAATCATCATCGCTTCATTTAATGTTGCTTTTGTAGTCATTCCATCATGTTTTTCTTCCCAGGATAATATATGAAAGGGGAACGTGTTTTTAAAACGAATGGATAATGTTCTGTCCAGTGTATCACATGTAACCGTGTAAATCGAAACAGATTTATCTTCTTTGGACACCTTTAATTCCCCGGTTGCTTCGTAAACATTATATTCGTGATGCGATACCCGTTGAAACAATGTGCCGGGAATAAGATTGAATTCTCCCCTGGGAAGCTTCTCAGGGGCAAGTCTTATCATGGTCCATATCTCGTCTTCCGCGATAGCATTTTTCAATACAAATTCCTGATCGCCTTCTTTTTCAAAATAAGAATACAAACGCCCTTTATACCCGTCCTCAATCCTGTTTATTTGAGTAAAGGTGTGTCCGCACCACTCTTGTGAAGTAGCAGTGATTTTCATTGTTGGGCTGTATTCTTCCTGGTGAACAGGTGTAAAGACAGAAGTCATCATGGAATACGGGTAAATACCGGTTACAAATTTTTTAGTAAAATTCAGTTTCAAAACCTTCACGGCATCATCACCCGCTTGGCCCGGATTATCCAGCTTTACATGCTTCTTTTTTGAGAAATCTTCTGTTACAAAAATCAATACAGCCTGGCCATCCCTTATTTCACCGTATCTGGCTTGTTGAAGATCATAGCTGGAAATTTCTGCTTCCCCCTGGTACCAGTAAGAGCTGAATGCTGCACGGGAATACTTGAATTCATTACTTGTTGCATCTGATGAGCAGCTTATATGCTGCATGCTTAAAAATGCCAATAAGGAAATTAAAATGGTTCGGATCATAATTATAGAGTTAAGTTATATTTAGTGTCCGTCTATAAAGTCCGACTTCTTCGTTATGCTCGATGGAAAAACAATC
>CAYPTK010000250.1:0-3383 GCA_964413555.1 uncultured Bacteroidales bacterium
AAAAAAGTACCTTGTCTGATGCAAATAAAAGAAGGAGTGCCGATGTTTTTGGAAATATCTATAATAAACTACTCCGGCAATATGGCCATTACATCTCGGACAGTAATGTTTTTAGAACTGAATGCAGCAGATATTTATTTGTTTATCCATAAAAGTACTAAAAATATCATGAATTACACGGGATCCAATGAACGCGCTAAGGCTTTACTCGAAAAAATGACCCTTGAAGAGAAAATAGCCATGACAGGCGGGGAAGATATGTTTTACATCAAAGGGATAGAGCGGCTTGGGATTCCCCGTGTCCTGATGACTGATGCTACTCAGGGAATACGTGTCAGAGAAGGGATTCATACAATGGAGCGTTCCACGGCATTTCCATGCCCGCTTTTATTGGCATCTACATGGAATACTGATTTAGCTTATCATTATGCACAGAGCATAGGGGAGGAATGCCAGGCAGATGGCATATCTTTTTTACTCGGCCCCGGGGTTAATGTATACAGGGTATCACAATGCGGCAGGAATTTTGAATATTTCGGAGAAGACCCCTGCCTGATATCACACATGGTGAGAAAATATGTAGAAGGAGTACAGAGCACCGGAACCATTGCTACATTAAAACATTTTATTGCCAATAATACAGATTTTCGCAGGATGCGCAGCAACTCCATCGTGGATGAGCGCACGCTGCATGAAATATACCTCCCTGCCTTTAAAGCCGGGATTGAAGCTGGTGCCATGGCCGTGATGGCCTCGTATAATAAAGTAAATGGTGAGTATGCAGGCCAGAGCAAAGAACTGATTGATGGTTTGCTGCGAAAACAACTGGGGTTTAAATGGCTGGTGATGTCTGACTGGTGGTCGCTTTTTGATCCTGAAAAGGCTGTGAAATCAGGGTTGAACATTGACATGCCGGGGCATGAATTAGAAAGCATTGAATTCTCAAAACAATACAAAGAAACGCCAACTGATCAGGAAATACAAGATGTCAATGTTGTAATTATGAGCATTGGCACGGAAGATAGGGAAGGAGAAGACCGTGATTTCAACTTGCCGGATCATATCAATAACACGATAAGTGCATATGCCAAATTGAATGATAATGTTGTGGTGGTTGTAAATGCCGGGAGCGGTGTAAACATGTCTGCCTGGAATGATAAAGTAGCAGCCATTGTATATGCATGGTATCCGGGGCAGATCGGGAATGTGGCATTGGCAGAAATTTTAGCAGGTGAGGTCAACCCATCAGGAAAGCTGCCCATTACGATAGAAAAACGATTTGAAGACAGCCCCGGGTATCCCTATATCCCGGGGGATATACCCCATGGCCATTTTGGAAAAGGCGATGACTTTAATCTGGCCCTGCCGGAATATGATGTTGTATACGATGAAGGGGTATTTGTAGGTTACAGGTGGTATGACCATAATCAAATACAGCCTTTATACCCGTTCGGGTTCGGTCTTTCTTATACCACCTTTCAAATTGATGATCTTATACTTTCTTCTGATAAGATTGAAGAAAATGAGCAAATAAATGTTCAATGTACTGTCCGCAATACCGGTGCGAGGGAAGGAGCCGAAGTAGTGCAGCTTTATATCCATCCGCTTGCTCCTGGTGTGCCCCGTCCACCAAGGGAACTCAAAGGATTTACCAAGGTATGCTTAAGGCCCGGGGAAGAAAAAAATGTCAGCATACCTCTTAAACATGAAGATTTTGCATATTATGATGCAACCAAACATGAATGGATTGTAGAGGAAGGTGCATATGAAATATGTATAGGCAAAGAGAACGGGGTAAGAAAGCTCGTTGTGCTTTAAACCCAAATCATGTATTAGAACTTCGTAATGAGCATTAAAAATACGATAAAACAATGCAATGCCTTGTTTTGAAGTAGTTTTAACGTGTAATAGATTTTCTAATGCATATTTTGGGTTTAACCGTAACCAGGGTAGTCTTTTAATCGTTACGGTTATTGTAAACGTTCAATCCTGTTCAGGTAGTGAATTTATCAGGTACCACGGGGAATGTCATGCTACAATAAAATAATGCGTGACAAAACAAAATTCATTATGATGGAGTTATATTTATTTATGAACATTATTTAAAAATGAAATGGCAGTATTAGTAGAGCGCGACAACATTGGGATTTTTGGTAAAATGAACGCGGGCAAGAGTAGTATCATGAACCTGTTAACCCAGCAGGAAACTTCGATTGTAGACCCGACCCCCGGGACAACAGCAGACACCAAGATAGCCCTCCAGGAAATTCATGGCATGGGGCCTGCAAAATTATTCGATACAGCCGGCATTGATGAGTTATCCGGGCTGGGTTCTAAAAAAAAGGCAAAAGTCATTCATAATCTTAAAGAATCAGACCTGGTCATTTTGGTGATCGATCCCTCTACAAAATCGTTTGAAGGTGAGAAGGAGATTTTAAAACTGGCCCGGCTTGAAGATAAACAAACCCTGATCATTTATAACCTGTTCAGAAAAGAAGACGAGCAATACATCCCGCGTGTTGAAGCCAGTTTGCCTTCTCTTAAGTTTTATAAAAAAATCAGAATCACTGCAACAGGTACCTCGGGAAGGCCGGATTTATTAAATTTTATCCTGGATCATTACGAGTCCAAAAATCACACGTTTGATTTATTGCCATTTCTTGAAAAGAATGAATTTCACGTGTTGATTATTCCCATGGACGAGGAAACACCACCCGGGCGATATCTAAGGCCCCAGGCCATGACAGAAGAATACATTACACGGCACTGGGCTTACCCGGTCTCGTTCCGGTTAGACCTGGGCATGGCCCGGAGCAAAGACCCGGGGATTGCCAACATGGAAAAGAAGCGGTTTGAAGCATTCCTGGGAAATTTTAATAAACGCCCGAAAGCCATTATTACCGATTCGCAGGCAATGGATATCATGCACCCGTGGACACCGGGCGACATCATGCTAACAACCTTTTCCATTACCATGATCAATTATTTCAGCCGGGGACGGTTGAATGAATTCGCGCGAGGAATCAACGTGCTGGAAACCCTGAAAAAAGGAGATAAAATATTGATCGTGGAAGCATGCAATCATTCACGAACAGGTGAGGACATCGGTACCGTGCAAATTCCCGGTTTTTTCAAAAAAAACTTCCCGGGAGTAGAAATCGAATACAATTTTGGGCGGGAATTCCAGGAAAATGAACGAATGGAAGAATACAAACTAATTATTCATTGCGGTGGATGCATGATCAGCGCGCAAAAATTATTGGTTCGTATCAAACAACTCCAGGCTTTGGGAATCCCGTTTACCAATTACGGCATATTCCTTTCTTATATGCAGGGAGCAGCAGCCTTAAAACGCGTGTTAAAGCCGTGGGAGAAATAATTAG
>CAYPTK010000251.1:0-3363 GCA_964413555.1 uncultured Bacteroidales bacterium
ATGCTATACTTCCCAATCTGCCAGTTTGTTTAGTCCCGGTCTTTTCCTGAAATTCTTTATTTATTTTTCCGCCTAACAGGCTTACAAAAGTAACCCCAAAATCAGCGGAATTATACATTCTGATCCTCTCTAAAAACATGGTTCCCTGAACCCTGTATTTGTTTATATCTTGCTCAAAATCAAGCCAGGGACGATGGACCAATCCTATTTCAAAATAGGCGTTGTTTAAAATATCAATATTTTTCGGGTGAACTTTTATATGACAATATTTAAGGCGCATTTCTACATTTCCGGCATCTTCTCCTTCTTGATCTAATGTAATATCTTGTGTAAACCTGACCGATAAATTATTGTTAAGTTTTTGTTTAAATGTTAAATAGCCCCTTTTTAACGTGATCGCATTATTGTTTTCGGGTTTTTGGTATTGATACGATAAAAACCATTGTCCGTGAACATGGGTTTTATGAAAGAATTTTTGTGAAGATATGCTGTCATTTGCTGTAATCTTTCCTGAAAGGCAGTATGCTGAAAGAAAAATGATATTAAAGAGTAAACATTTCTTTATTAATCTCATTGAATAATTTTAATGATTTAATTAAAAATCGAAAAGATAAAAATGGATAATTGAAATGAGTTATACATTTTTTAATGTACTTTATTCTGTTGTTTTTAAAAATTCCCTTTCTTGAGACAATTTTAATTGCAAAGATAAATTAAAATTTCCTTTCCGCCCAATTGAGCGGAAAGGAAATTTTAGGCTGCAGTTCGGAACACCTTTTCAGGTCTTGTATAATCAAATGACTGATGGAGTTGTTGTTAATTACTTGATTGTTTGTTGAATGTATTCTTTTTCAAAATTAACCAGTTTGAACAGTATGGTTGTAAGATATTCGGTTTCATTTAACAGTTCTATATATAATGCTGTATTTCGTTTACTGATTTTTTTGTTTTTGCTTTGAACTTCCTGGATATGTTCTTTCCCCATTTCATGTATTGTACGAATGATTTCAGTGTTTTTCTGGGTAATGACTTCATGATTTTTTAAACTATTATCATACCCACTTAAGACTAATTGAATATATGAATTTATTAATTGATCAAGATAATCCAAGTTTTTTTGTTGATATTTTAGTACAGGATTGTGTTTGTTATCTAAATGGTTAAAGATTATTTTGCTTATATTATTAATATGTAATGTAACCTGTTGAAGAGATTCAGCAATTTTAATATAGTAAATTCCAAATTCAGAAGATCCGGTTTCAATTTTATTAATGTTGTCATGAATATTATCCTTTAAAAATTGAATTTCGGAATTAATAGCTTTACTGGTTGATTTGGTTTTTTTCGATTTTTTTCGTTTTTCTGAAATTAAACAGTTGATATTTTGGTGATATAACTTGGAAACTTCTTTTATAATATTTAATGTATTTTCATGGATATTTTCGTTATGTTTACCGGCTTCAAGACTGGTAACCCATTTATTAAAACGTTCTTTTTCTTTTTCTTTTTCTTTGAAAAGAGTGTGAGTATTAATTAAAATGAATATAATTAAAGCAATTAATAATGCAATAGCAATGATGCCGCCCCATTGAATTAATAATACAAAGAGGAAAGAAATTGTAAATGCCGCGAATGCAGTAAAAAACCATCCACCTACCACTGTTAATACTCCTGTTATGCGGTAAACAGCACTTTCTCTTCCCCAGGCCCTGTCAGATAAAGAGGCACCCATGGCAACCATGAAAGTTACATAAGTCGTTGAAAGAGGAAGTTTTAGCGAGGTAGCAAATGAAATGATAATACTTGCCACGAATAATATAACAGAGGCCCTGATAACATCAAAGTGCGCCCCGGATTGGATAGAAGTTTTATCTGCATTTGAATCAAAACGTTTAGCAATATAAGTACGGACAGGATGAGGAATAATCTTTTGTATAAATTGAGCTGCATAAAATACGATCCTGACTATAATTCGTGATAAATAGGAAGCCTGAAAACGTTCTTCTCCTTCTTCTTGTCTGCCTAATGTGATTTCAGTTTGTGTAACAGATTTAGCTTTTTTTGACAACCATAATGTAACAGCCATTATAGCCCCGGCGATTAATAATAACATTGTTGGTGTTTTTACAGCTTTTGTCAAAGAGATCATCTGAAAAGCATCTGGTGCTAATTCTTGAGCGGCATAGGCTTTATATGATGCAAGTCCTGCTAATGGAACACCGATGAAGTTAACCAGGTCATTCCCTGCAAATGCCATAGCGAGAGTAAATGTTCCTACTAGCACGATAAATTTGAAAATATTTGCTTTGAAAAATGAGATGAAAATTTGTAAAATAATAGTCCAAACAACGAAGCTGATAACAATGATGTTTAATGAATTAGATTTTACCCACGCGAGCATTTCATCATTAACAAAAGATGAACCTTTGGCGCCTTTAATGATTAAAAAATAAGTAATAGAAGTGATGGCTATCCCACCAAATACTGAACCAAAATATTTATATGTTTTTTGATAATTAAAAGTGAAAACAATCCTTGTAATATATTGTACTATTGCTCCCAATGTAAATGCAATGACGATTGAAAACAAAATGCCTGAAATTATTTCAAGCGCCTTTGAAGTATTGATAAAAGTAGATATATCAGTATCAGTACCAAATGTTTTTATTAAGGCAATACCAATTGTAGCCCCTAAAAGTTCAAAAACAATGGAAACAGTTGTTGATGTCGGCAAACCAAATGTATTGAATACATCTAGTAAAATGATATCTGTTAACATTACTGCAAGGAATAATATCATTATTTCGGAGAAATATAATTTTTCCGGGTGAAATATGCCTTTCCTCGCGACTTCCATCATCCCGTTTGAAAATGATGCGCCTACTAATATCCCTATCCCCGCTATGATCATAATCGTTCTCAGTGAAGCTACTTTTGAACCAATGGAAGAATTTAAAAAGTTTACAGCATCATTGCTCACACCAACGATTAAATCAGAAATAGCCAGTAAAAATAATACTACTATTATTCCAATGTATATGCTTTCTATCATTTAAATAAATTTAGTTTATAATTAGGAATCAAATATATGTTTTTAGCAAATATAAAATGTTTGCTGTTTGTTAAATTAATGTTAAATTAATGTTAAATTTTATTGTTGTTTTAGTGAATGCAAGGGTATGTCTTTGTGAAATAAGTTATTAACCCGGAACATTCATACCATTAGCTTTGTGCAGATGCAAGGCGCCTAAGCCCGCGGACATAGTATTCTATTTCAACCCAAAATATGCATTAGAAAATCTATTACGCGTTAAAACTACTTCAAAACAAGGCATTGCATTAATTTGCTTCGATTCACCATAG
>CAYPTK010000252.1:0-3363 GCA_964413555.1 uncultured Bacteroidales bacterium
TGAAATAAGGCTATATATTGTATATTCCTAAAATCTAAATAAAAAAACCAAAATTACCATGACACGGTGAAAAATTTCCATCCCGTTTATCAAAAAAATTATCGCTTAATTTAAATTTTACTCAATAAATAATGTAATTATATTAGATTTATTGAGTAAAAATATTATCTTTACATGATAAACCACATATCATGTATGAACGAAAGATATTAAACCGGTTAAAAACAAAGGTTGAACAACCACGGGGGAGTATTCAGCTTGTCCAGGGCCCGAGGCAAACCGGGAAAACCACTCTCGTGAAGCAACTCGTTAAAACATTGGATATTCATTCTTATTATGTATCAGCTGAAGATTCAATCACGAACAATGAATCATGGATACATCAGCAATGGAAAATAGCCCGGGCCAAGCTGGATGCATCAGCATCAAATGAAATGTTGATGATCATTGATGACATACAAAAAATTCAATCCTGGAAAAAAGCAGTTATTTCAGAATGGGAAGAAGACAGCATGAAAGAAAGAAACATTCGGTTGCTTGTTGTAACAACCAACCGGGACATGTTTTCACGATCAACACGGGGGTATTTTGAAATCACACGGGTTACTCATTGGTCATTCAATGAAATGCTGGAAGCATTCGGGGTTACAGCTGAACAATATGTATTGTACGGTGGATATCCAAAAGTATCAAATTTTATGCATGATGAAAATGATATGAGATCATACATCATGGATTCAGTAATAGAAAAAACGCTCTCGAAAGACGTGTTCATGATGGACAGGATCAATAAACCTGCATTATTCAATGAATTCTTTCAACTGGCCTGTACATATTCAGGCCAAATACATTCATATACCAAGTTTTTAAGTCAACTGAATAATGCCGGAAACACAACAACATTATCTCATTACACGAAATTCCTTGATGAAGCAGGATTGATAACGGGCATTGGTAAGATGCAGGAAAAAAAACCAGGTCAGCGGGGTTCTATCCCGAAATGGCAGGTTCAAAACAACGCGTTGCTGTTCGTGCAGGAAAAGACAAACCTGCAAGAAATTATTTTAACACCTGAAAAATGGGATTTTTATATCGAATCTGCCATCGGGGCTCATCTGCTGAACATAGCCAGGCTGAATAACATGAACCTGTATTACTGGAAAAACATCCATCACGAGGTTGATTTTGTTTTACAAAACGGACAACAAAAGACTGCAATTGAAATACAAAGTCATTACAAAAACAGGAAAACGGGCATAAAATCATTTGTAAAGAAACATATCCCGGATAAAATTTTTCTTATCGGGAAAGGCGGTACACCCTGGAATGATTTTTTAAAAAAAGAAGTAGATGATCTTTTTTAAAATGCCATATCAAATATATGTTTATCAGAAAAAATTTAATATCCATTATCCATTATAAGAAAAAGATTATGTATGCAGGCTGTATGAATTTTTACATTTATTTTTTATATTTTTGAACCAAACATGTATAAAAATGCTTTACATTCATTATTTCAACAAGTTATGAATAAAAGTTTTTTATATCGCGTCATAAAAAGATTACTGTCAAAATGAATAAATAGTATGAGTGGGGAACAAGAACGAGCAGTGAAAAAACAACATATTGTTTTAATGGGGGTAAAACATTGTGGCAAGAGTACATTGGGCCAACGAATTGCCAGGAAATTGAATAAAGAATTTTATGACCTGGATGATAAAATTTTAGAGTTGCAGGGAGACGATGTACTGACACCCCGTGAACTTTTCAGGAAAAAAGGTGCTTCGTACTTCCAAAAATTAGAAACACTTGCAGGACAAACATTATTTGAATCCCTGGGAAATACACGACAGGCCATCATTGCATTGGGCGGGGGAAACATTGACAATTCACAGGGCATGGAGATTGTCAGACACCACGGGTACCTGGTTTACCTGGAGGAAAAACCGGACATTTTATATGAACGGATCACGCGTAGTGGTATTCCTCCATTTTTTGATCAAAATAAAAATATTCACGATCAGTTTATTGAACTCTATAACACGCGGTCTGAAAAATATGAGCAACATGCTGACCTGAAACTCACTCTAAACAGCCGCTGTCCTGATGCAGCGGAAAAATATTTAATTGAACAATTAAAACAAAAAGGCTATGTCTGGTAATTCATTCGGTAAAGCATTCTCGATTACAACATTCGGCGAATCACATGGTGATGCTATAGGCGTGATCATCGACGGCATTCCATCCAATATAGAAATTAAAAGCGAACTGATACAAAAAGAGCTGGACCGTCGTAAACCGGGACAATCGTCTATCACAACGCAACGAAAAGAATCCGATAAAGTTCATATTTTATCGGGTTTATTTAATGGAAAAACAACCGGCACTCCTGTTTGCCTGATATTATATAATAGTGACCAACGTCCAAAGGATTATGATAAAATCAAATCCCTTTTTCGTCCCGGCCATGCAGACTACACGTATTATAAAAAATATGGCAACCGTGATTACCGTGGCAGTGGGCGTGCATCCGGAAGAGAAACGGCGGCCAGGGTAGCAGCGGGTGCGATAGCAAAACAATTGCTCAATCAAAAAGGCATCAAAACAGTGGCATACACGCTTGAATCTGGTGGTATACGCTGCAACAGGTATGATGAAGAGTCCATTGAAAAGAATATTATACGTGCATGCGACCCCGATGCAGCTCAAAAAATGATTGAAAAAATTGAAGCATTGGCAGCAGAAGGAGACAGTACTGGTGGAATTATTGAATGCAGGATCATAGGTGCAGAAGCAGGATTGGGCGAACCGGTATTTGACAGGCTGGACGCTGACCTGGCAAAAGCAATGCTCTCGATCGGAGCTGTAAAAGGAATAGAATTTGGAAAAGGATTTGAAGCTGCCAGGATGAAAGGAAGCGAACACAATGATGAAATGGATGCCAGTGGTTTCCGTACCAACAACGCGGGTGGTATTTTGGGAGGCATTAGCAATGGCGACCAGATCATGTTCCGTGCTGCTATAAAACCTACCTCTTCCATATCCAAAGCACAACAAACCATTGATATTACAGGGAAAGAACAAACTGTAAGCACTCTGGGAAGACATGACCCCTGCATTTGCCCGCGGGTTGTCCCGGTCATTGAAGCAATGGCCAACCTCGTGATCATTGATCATATTTTACGGAATAACCAAACCGCTATTTTTTAAAAATGCAGTGGTAAAACCGTTGTTAACCCGGAACATTCATACCATTAGCTTTGTGCAGATGCAAGGCGCCTAAGCCCGCGGACATAGTATTCTATTTCAACCCAAAATATGCATTAGAAAATCTATTACACATTACGAAGTTCTAATACATAA
>CAYPTK010000253.1:0-3363 GCA_964413555.1 uncultured Bacteroidales bacterium
AGGCGAAATGGAATTCAACGGGGAAAAATTATTTGATTATGAAACAGGGGATGATGATTTAACCGAAGGGCAGGATTTAATATACAGTGACACCTATTATAACGTGAGAAGTTATACTATAGACCTTAATAAACAAAAACCTCTCAAAACAATACGGGTTCATTGGAAAAAAATGGGAGGACAATATTTTAAATGTCGCTATTTTCTACAAGGTATAACAAAAGACCATAGTTATATAGAAATTGGAAGCAATAATAATAATGATGAATGCTGTTTCTATAATCCAGATGAAATGGAAAATCTGTATGACGAGTATATTTTAGATAACCCCCAAAAATTCAAACAGTTATTCATCTCGTTTTATGACGTGGATTGCCCTGTTAACTGGGACGACGAGAATGCTCCCTTCGTTGAAATGGAAGCCCTTGAAGCAATACCTTCAGGAGCTGTTTCAAATATGATTACAGGTAATTATGATGCCTCGTTTGATCATATTGAAGCAAACAGTATTGATGCAAGAGAAGGGGATTTTGAAAACCTGACCATGAATGGCCAGCCTATAATCAAATATATAAAAGGCGGTGATATTGCCGGAGGGTTAAGCGTAAATTATAAAGAAAATGAAAATTCCGATTATAAGGACAATCATTTATGTTCATCTTCAAATCAATTCACTGAATGGGAAGTATATGAATTAGAACTCAATGAACCTGAAATAGCCAAATCTGTTAAAGTGAAAATGTGGGGGCATGATCTCCCCTGTGCATACCATGTGGTTGTTTATTCTCATGGCCGTTGGGAATGTATAGGATACAAATATTTGAAAGATTATTGCAATCATCAAACTATGACATATACAGATGAATTTGAGGTAAACCCTACTATGAAGATCAATAAAGTAAAACTGGTATTTGATGTTTCTTGCAACAGTGACTGCGATAATATTGATTGGAGTGAAATCACTGGGTCAATAAAGATTGAAGTATATGAAGCATTGCCAGGAGGCGAATTTGAAGAGGTAACAGCATCGGGTGGTGAATTCGACGATTTATACGTGAAAAACACGATAGGTATTGGAACAGATCAATATGGCCATAAAACAGCCCGGTATCCATTGCATCTCTTACATCAAAACGGCAAGATTGCATTCGGAGACAATAATGAATTCATGAACCCGCAACCCGATGGAGCCGTAAATTGTATGCTGGGAGAATATTTGCCGGTAAACAGCAGTGACAACCCCGATACCGACATATTGCATGTACACGGTAAAAAAGGCATTTATTTTACAGGAGGCAATTACACGGATGCCAATGACGGGGTAATGGGCAATAACAACGGCCAAAACATGATGCTGAAAATGATGCCCAGTGTGTCCGGCAAAAATCATATTGAAATAAACGGGTATATCACTGTTGAACGGGTGGACATAGTGGACGACGTTCCGCAATCTGACGTTGTATTTAGTGAAGACTATGAACTAACACCATTGAAAGAGGTGGAAACCTACATCAAACAACACAAGCATTTGCCAAACATCCCGTCTGCCGGTGAATTTAAAGCAAATGGCTACAGCATTGGACAAATGGATAACCTGTTACTTCAAAAAGTAGAAGAACTTACACTGCATGCCATAGAGCAGGAGAAAAAAATAGGCAAGCAGGAAGATGAGATCAGCAAACAGGAAAAAGAAATTAAAAATTTAAAACAACAAAACCAAAAACTCTTAGAACAAAACAAAAAGATTGAAGAATTGCAGGATAAACTTGAGGAATTAGAAGCTAAAATAAACAGCCGGTAATTATTGGACATATATGTTTAACCTGTTTAATTCAATGGAATCATGAAACACAGAAGAAAAAATATCATCATTCTCGTCAGCATCATCACAAGTGTCTTGTTTACTCCTGTATTTTCACAGCAAAAGATAATAGACATGCCCCCGGATGCCATTCCTTCCGAGGGTGGCATTGTAAAAGCCCGGGATAAAATCACCCTGCTCCCGGGGTTTAATTTTGATGCCCCGCCCAACACCAGCCTGCGCGTAGACAAAGACATGATATGCCCGGCAGAATACCTCACCACAGCGCCAGGCCCTGCCACCCGGAACATTAAAGACAACCCGGTAGTAGGGGACATACCCGGCAACTTTAATGTAACACCTACAGGCGCAGCTACATATACCATACCTATTGAAATCTCACCGGGAACCAATGGAATGCAGCCGTCTATTGCCATAACCTACAACAGCCAGGGAAGAAACGGGCCATTGGGGATTGGCTGGGGGCTTACCGGGATGTCTGCTATTACACGAACAGGGTCTAATATATATTATGACGGTAATGTTGACGGTATTAATTATAATGCACATGATAATTTCACATTAAATGGTATGCGCCTTATGCATGTTAGTGGAAATATAAACAGTGATAATGAAATTATTTATAAACCTGAAATGAATGATTTTTCAAAGGCCATTGGCTATAAAGATCCCGGAAACAATGACTTTAACGCGTTTACAGTATTAACCAAAGACGGCAAAAAAGTATACTTCGGAAAGTATGATGGCACGGATGATGCTTTTGTAAACAAGCCCGGAAGTGGAGGAAACATAGCACTGGCATTCATGATTAAAAAAATAGAAGATGCCAATGGCAATTACATCCTTTTTGAATACAAGCAGGATGATTTTGGATTCAGGATAAAAAAAATAAAATACACCGGGAATAATGATGGGATTGCTCCCTACAATGAAATATGCTTTTTTTATGAAGAACGTGAAGATATTGGTGACAAATATGCCAAAGGCTCCTATGTGAGAGACCGGCTTCTGCTGAATAAAATCAAGACATATTGCGAAAACAAGCTGTTCAGGGAATATCAATTGAAATACATTTATGATGAAACCAACTTTGATGTATTTTCCCGGCTTGTAGAAGTAACAAAACAAAACAGCACAGGTGAACAGGTGAACTCCACGATTGTGGAGTGGGGGGAGGATGCTACAACAAAATTAAGAAAAAGGACAATTACAGAGATTAAGTTTATTCAGAATAAAAATATAAATCAGGATTTTTCTAAATTTGTCCCCGGGGATGTCAACAATGACGGGCTTTGCGATCTTATCCTGGTGATTGGAGACAAAAAAAGTAAAAAAGAGCCTATCCCATTATATAAGTTATGGAAAGTTTATATAAAACAAAGCAAAAATGGAAATAATTTTAAACTTGTTCATAGACAATATTTTACACGAAAAAGTTCAAATAATAATGTTTTTATTGCAGATATGGATGGTGATGGAGATAATGAAATCATAATAAAAGATAATATCCAAATTTCTTTCCCTCACATACTACTTTACAA
>CAYPTK010000254.1:0-3347 GCA_964413555.1 uncultured Bacteroidales bacterium
ACGTTCAGCTTGGCTTAATTTTTGCTTTTAAAAATAATAAATAAATAAAAAGCAAGATGCAAAAAGAAGCTTCTTATTATAAGAAATTAAAAGAAAATCAGGTACAATGTTTTTTATGCCCTCACCATTGTATTATTAAACAGGGTAAAAGAGGCCTTTGTAAAGTACGTAAAAACATTGAAGGTATACTGATTTCAGAGGTCTATGGACAACTTAGTGCCATGAATATAGACCCCATTGAAAAAAAACCTTTATATCAATTTCATCCACGAAGCATGATATTATCAGTAGGTTCTATCGGATGCAATCTTTTTTGTGAATTTTGTCAAAATTGCGATATTTCTCAAAATTCAGTGGATGAATATCGATATCTTAAATATTATGATGCAGAAGATGTCGTTGGAATTGCAACAAATTACCATTCAAATATTGGAATAGCATACACGTATAACGAGCCCACGGTGTGGTATGAATTCATGCACGATATTGCCAGGGAGGCGAAGAAAAAAGATCTGAAAAATGTAATGGTATCCAATGGCTTCATCAATCGTGAACCACTGGCAGGCATCATGCCTTTAATGGATGCATTTAATATTGATTTAAAAGCTTTTACAGAACATTTTTATACAAAACTCACGAAATCCCATCTATTGCCTGTACTGGAAACATTAAAAACCATTAGGCAAAACAAAAAACATTTGGAGCTTACCAATTTAATTATACCGGGTTGGAATGATGATGAAATCACGTTTACAGAAATGATCAAATGGATCAAAAACGAACTGGGAGAAGAAACGATATTACATCTCTCCCGCTATTCACCGCGTTATAAATTAGCAATTAATGCCACACCTGTAGAAACATTAAATAATCTTAAAAAAATTGCTCGAAAAAATCTTAAATATGTATATTTGGGTAACGTCTGAAAAATGGGAAAGACCTCAATACAAATTCATTAACTTGATGATTATGAACACGAAAAAACATAAAGGTGTAAAGGATTTAGAGGATATAAGGGCCAATACACCCTTATCACTATCCCACGCTCCCTCTATACCTTTAAACCTCTATACCTTTTATAAAACCTAAATGGCTAAAAATATAATCATATGAATCGAGCCATGATTAAAATATTAGTCACGCTCGTGGATGTTTAATAATACGCTCATCGCGATGTAAATGTCAAAATATAAATTTATGGCGCAAGCTATCTGACCATTAAAAATTAAAAAATAAACAGATGAAAATAAGAGAACCGGCAGTGGCCAATAAATTTTATCCCGGCAACGAGAAAGAATTAAAAGATTTACTTTTATCCATTCAACAAACAGAAGAACCTTCTGTTAATACAACTTACGCGAAAGAAAAAATTATAGGTGGAATTGTTCCTCATGCCGGGTATATTTACTCTGGATATGAAGCCATGCACTTTTTTATAAATATACAAGCTTCACCGGTTGAATATGAAACCATTATCATTATTAATCCAAATCATAACCCATCAAAAAATCCATTAATCGTTGATAACAACACCTATTGGAAAACACCGCTGGGAAGATCAAAGGTAGATTTAGATTTTGCCAAAAAAATGGCCCTTCCCATGTCCGACGTGGAAAACAAATTTGAACACTCCGGGGAAGTAATGGTGCCTTTTTTACAATACATGTTAGAGTACCCGTTTCAAATAGTTCCGGTTACAATGTCGTCACAGAACCCGGAAAATGCAAAAAATCTTGCAAAAAGCATTTTTGACGCAAACAATAAATTAGGTAAAAACATACTAATCATTGCATCATCAGATTTTTCACATTTTGTTTCTCCTAAAACCGGCAATGAATTGGATCAGCTCGTGCTGGATCAAATATTTCAACTAAACACCCGGGGTGTATATGAAGAAATTTTAAAACATAATATCTCTGTTTGTGGCTTCGGGCCTATTATGACACTAATGGAATATTCAAAAAAGGTAGCCTCGAAAACTGTTTTTGAAGTCTTAAAAAAAGGAAATTCTGCCAAAACATTCCCATCGAAAGAAGTTGTAGATTATATTTCACTTATCGCGTATGAACCTGGCATGTAAAAAAATCAAAAAACTCTTAATCCTAATTTTAAATATTAACAGATGAAGCATTTAAATATAAAAATTGACGGTAGAGTACAGGGGGTTTCTTTTCGTTTTGCAGCAAGAAAAAAAGCACAAAGCCTTGGAGTTAAAGGATATGTAAAAAACCAACCAGACGGGACTGTATTTATAGAAGCAGAAGGGGAAGAAAAACAACTAAATGAATTTTTAAAATGGTGCTATAAAGGGCCCACGTTGGCAAAAGTGATGGATATAGAAATACAGGAAAACAATCCGAAACATTTTTCGACATTTGACGTGGGGTTTTAAGTTTTCGAGCTTTTGCTTTAGGGGGCTTCTAAAAAGAAAAACAAAAAAACCGGACAAATATACATTCATCCGGTTCTTTAAAAAATACAATGAAATACTATAAACTATCGATAGTATTACATAAATTTTGATAAATTTCATCTATATCACCTACCCCGTTCACCGGGTAATATTTACCCTGTTCTTCATAATAGTCAATAAGGGGTGCAGTTTCTTTTTTATAAACTTCAATTCTGTTTTCAATCACTGATTCGTCTTTATCATCTTCTCTACCAGATTCAAAGGCCCTGTTTTTAAGCCTTTTTACAAGTTCGTCATGATCAACTTCAAGGCTCAACATTGCCGTGATAGGTATTTTTTTACTATCAAGAAGTTCATCTAAGGCTTTGGCCTGTGCTTTAGTCCTTGGAAAACCATCAAAAATAAATCCATTGGCATCCTTGTTTTTATCAATCTTTGATTCGATCATGCCAATTACTACATTATCAGGCACTAATTCTCCCTGGTCCATGTATTTCTTTGCTTCCAATCCCAGCTTACTTTCTTTTGCCAGTTCTCCTCTTAATATATCCCCTGTTGAAAGATGCACGAGATTATACTTTTCAAGAATCTTTTGTGCCTGGGTTCCTTTCCCTGCCCCCGGGGGGCCAAATAAAACAATATTTAACATGCTTTTTAATTTATAAATTAAATGAATGAATGAAATTATTGTTTTTGTATAAACAAGTAACAACCATTGACTTATACAAAAACACGAATAAATTTAACATCGCAATATAATAAAATTTTAAATTCAAAGAGTAAATTAATTGTTAATTTTTTATATCAACAATTGATCAATTTTTTCAAAAAACCATCGTAGCTGATCTCATTTTGATTATTTTTGTAACGTTCATTTATTAGTGTTTGTCCATAATGTCCGCTAACTTCGTTACGCTTGCCCCAAAATTGCTCA
>CAYPTK010000255.1:0-3338 GCA_964413555.1 uncultured Bacteroidales bacterium
TAAATAACTCTTTAAATCATCCGCTAGCAGCACACAAATGCAATTGTAAAGAAGGGATTTTAATTGGGATACAATAATCTTTATTTGACTAAGACTGATTTTTCCATATTTTTCAAAGCGAGGTTTTTTTTTATTCAATTTAGCTCCCAATAAAATCAACGCTTCATGTATAAAATATGTGCTATCGTGTATAACATAAATGCATGTGCTATTGGGCTTTTTGGGGTTATCCCATAAAAACCCAATAGCTATGCATCATTCAAAATCACCTAATTCATCATCGGGTATTTACTTTACTACAAATGTTGCTTCTGCCCATTGGCTTGCTCCCAGGTCTTTACTTCGCCCGGATGGTAAGCTGCCACCCATGGATACTTTAAACGTGCCGGGTTCAATCATGGCATTCCCGTCTTCATCATATATTTTGAGCATGCCGGGATCTATATTGAATGAAATTGTTTTGCTATCGCCGGGATTTAAATGAATCCGTTTAAATCCTTTCAATGAATACAACGGGGCTCGTGTGGATGTTTTCACATCAGTAAGATACATTTGCACGACCTCCTCTGCTTCCATTTCTCCTGTATTAGAAACTGTTACAGATGCTGAAATGGTTTCATCATCATTGATTTTTGTTTTGCTGAGTGAGATCTTTCCATAATTAAATTGGGTATAGCTCAGCCCGAAACCAAACGGGTATAATGGTTCTTCTTTCATATATTTGTATGTCCTTCCTTCCATTGAATAATCTTCATAAGGAGGGAGCTGATCTATAGATTTGGGAAATGTCAGGGGGAGTTTGCCGGACGGGCTGGCATCGCCAAACATAATATCAGCTATCGCCTGGCCTCCTTGTTCTCCCGGGTACCATACATACAATACAGCATCCACCAAATCTTCGATGGGTTCTGTTGATATCGGGCTTCCGCCGGTTAAAACCAACACAATAGGCGTTATCGTGTCATGTGAACGCATTTTTTTAATAAAATTCATTTGCACTTCAGGTAAAAGGATATCTTTTCGGTCTCCTTTATAAGGACTAAGCATGGCTTCACCTTCTTCGCCTTCCAGCTTATTGGATATCCCCATAGCTGCTACAACAACATCTGCTTCGATTATTTGCGGGGTTACCCAGTCCATGGGATTGATTTTTTCCCTGTCCAGTTCATGGCCCTGCCAAAATTCAAATCGTGTACCAGCATGAATTTTTCGTGTAATTCCTTCTGCAATGGTGACCACTTCGGGTGATTGTCCTTTATAATTACCATACAATACCTCTGCATCATTGCCATGTACTCCCATGAGCACCACGTGTTTTAACTTTTTATCCAAAGGAAGCACGTTATCCTTGTTTTTAAGCATTACAACAGATTTGAGTGCTGCTTCATAAGCCAGGCCAACATGTTTATCGGAATGTATAACATCTTTGGAGATGGAATTATACGGGTTCATTCCAGGCGGGTCAAACAGCCCTAATTTAAACCGGGAATGTAATAAATAACGAAGTTCCCTGTCAATCTCGTCTTCTGTGATCAGGCCCTCTTCCACTGCTTCCGTAAGGAATTTATAATTATTCCCACAATTCAGGTTAACACCGGCTTTCAAAGCCATGGCTGCGGCTTGCTTTTCATTTTCTACAACATTATGCCCGTCATAAAAGTCTCTTAATGCCCAACAGTCCGATACCACGTGTCCTTTAAAACCCCATTGCTCGCGCAAAATATCATTTAATAAATACTTACTCCCACAGCAGGGCTGTTCATAGGTGCTGTTATAGGCACACATCACAGCTTCTACATTGGCTTCTTTGACCAGTGCTTCAAATGCCGGCAGATAGGTTTCTGCAAAATCTTTTTTAGGGGGTGAGGCATTGAATTCATGACGCAATGCCTCGGGGCCCGAGTGCACTACATAGTGTTTTGCACATGCAGCGGCTTTTAAATAATCAGGGTTGTCCCCTTGCAGCCCCTTAACAAAAGCAACACCCAGTTTTCCTGAAAGGAAGGGGTCTTCGCCATAGGTCTCATGGCCCCGGCCCCATCTCGCATCCCTAAAAATGTTTACATTGGGCGACCAAAAACTTAATCCCATGTATTGTCGTATATTGCCAAGTTCCATGGCAGCATTGTACTTTGCCCTTGCCTCGTCTGAAATGGCAATGGAGATTTTATGGATTAATTCATCATCAAATGTTGCTGCCAGCCCAATGGGTTGAGGAAAAACCGTGGCCCTGCCTGCCCGTGCTACCCCATGCAAGGCTTCGTTCCACCAGTTATAAGCAGGGATTTTCAGACGGGGAATCGCTTTGCTGTTATACAGCATCATGGACTCCTTTTCCTCAAGGGTCAGTTTCGAGATTAAATCATCAACCCTTTCGTCAACAGGCAGGCCAGGATCTTTCCATGTTCCTTCCTGCGAAAAAAGGGATGAATGCATACAAATAATAAAACCAAGAGACAAAAACGATGTTTTGAACAATTTTTTATTCATTTTTTAAAGTTTAGTTAGTTTTAGAGATAAAGTTAAAAAAAATGAACACAAATATTATTTTTAATAATTTAGGCAGAACACCATTTATTTTGTTATTCTAAATTATTCCAGTTCTTTTAACACGTTTTTTGCCGCCAGGGGTAATATATATTTTTTTATACTTGCTATTTGTTTAAGCTCTGGTTTTAGCTTATTGGATAAATGCGGAATACAGGTTAAGTCATTAATCGCCAGTACTTTATTGTAATACAGGATGTCTGATTCAGGTAGTTCTTCGCGTTTCATCCGAAGGATTTTTCGGTAAATGGCCAACGATTCTGTATTATTTCCCAACTCACTTAGTGCCCATGCCAAAGATACTTGCACCGCGTGGGAGGGATCATTTTTTAAAGCTATAAGCTTTGGTAAATATGCTTTCCCCTCTGCTCCCAAACGTCCTATTCCCCTGATGGCCCAATACCTTACCGAGGGTATGGTGTCGATTAAAGCAACGATCAGTTTATCAATATTTTTTTTTGGATACAACGACTGATTTGCCGTAGTTTGAACGCGCTTATAGTATGATTTATTTTGCAGTATAAAGTCGGTTACCGGCATATTATAAGCAGCTTGTACTGCATATAATTCTCCTTCGGGAATTAAACAAACATCGGGAATACTGTCCTGCCAAGCCAATAATGCATTGCGCAATTCTTCAAGTTTAGCTGCATGTTTTGGTTTGTTAGCAAGATTCACTATCTCGTCTGGATCCGTTTTGGTATCGTATAATTCTTCCACGGGTTTACCAGGTAAAAACCATTCACGTGCAAAACCGCTTAATTCGTATTCCTTTTGCAACCGGAACATTA
>CAYPTK010000256.1:0-3315 GCA_964413555.1 uncultured Bacteroidales bacterium
CAAGAATAAAACTTAAACGACTTTATCCGACCTTTGATGATTGACATGACACTAGCATTATCCCGATAGTGCTTCAAAAAAATTCATTGCCTATAAAAAAACCTGGGAATTTTGACGCGAAGGAATTATTAGAAGTCCCCTAAAGAAAAAACATGTTGCTCTTTTAATGTCCGGTTCACGTTGGCTATATAGCCCAAAATTTCTTCCCTCCCCTCTCTTTTTTCAGAAGAGGTAACAAACATTTCGGGCATGTATTCCCATTCCTTTAACATTTCTTTTTTATATATTGATATATTCCGCTCCAGTTTATCTTTTGACAACTTATCTGATTTGGTGAACACGAGAGCAATGGGTACTCCCCTGGCATGGGTCCAACGGATAAATTCAATGTCATTTACCTGTGGATGATGACGGGCATCAACCAAAACAAATAAACACACTAAATTTTTTCTTTCTGTAACATATTTTTTTATCAGGGTGTTGAAATTAAGCCGGTCTTTCTTGGAGACTTTAGCATATCCATAACCCGGGAGATCAACAAGATACCATGCATTGTCAACATTATAATGAAATATTGCTTGTGTTTTACCAGGCTTGGCTGAAACCCTCGCCAATTCTTTTCTATGTGAAATCATATTGATAAGGCTGGATTTGCCAACATTCGACCTCCCGGTGAAAGCATACTCCGGTTTATCTGCAACCGGACATTGGTCCATTGTCCTGCTTTCTCCCAGGTATTGAATGATCGAATTTTGCATAATTTAGCGTTTTTCAAATGAATAACCCGATGTACATGTAGTTAATCCATGATAAATCAGATACACGTTCAGGTAGCATTTTATACCTTAAAGATATAATTATTATTTCAGGATAAAAAAAATAATTTAAATTATTGGTAATTTATACCAATTTTAAAAAGTGAAGTCAAATCGGGAAATGAGGGATACTAATAAAGACATAAATAAATAAACTACCGCCGGGAAAGAAATTCACTTTGTAAGTTTTTTAACGATTGATATGAGTTTATTGATACGAAAGGGTTTCACAAGATAATCATTTACACCGAACTCGAGAGCTTCCTGTATGTCAACATCCTTGTTTTTGCATGACAGCATAATAATAGGAATATCCTGAGTTTCATTGTTTTGTTTTAATTTCTTGCAAAATTCAAGGCCATCCATACGAGGCATTAACCAGTCTGTCAATATCAGGTCGACTTTGTTATTTAATATGTATGGCAGCCCGTCTACAGGATTTGAAAAACAATTGGTCTTATATCCTTCTTTTGTCAAATTATGGCTCAATAACTCCAAAATATCCGACTCATCATCAATAAGAATTATTTCTTCCCTGTTATTCATATTTTATAAAGGATAATGTTATAATACTAAAATACAAATTTAGGAAATAAATGTATCTTTAATGTAAATTTTTACTTAAGAAATTGTTAAAAATGCTTAGAATATATTAGTTATTTATTAGCATACTTCTTTCAAACCCTTGAAAAAAACAGAATAACGATCCAATAATCAATCCGTTTTTTCTACCATTTTAGTGAAAGTTGATCCCGTGTATCCAGAAATCACGATCGTTTTATCATATTGCTTCAATGAATTTTATGACTGGATCCTGTCTTCTAATATCACTATTTCAACAAAAATTTCAGTAGTACAAATTATTCTTTTAAATTTGCTTATTCAAATAATAAATTTTGAGTAAAAAATCATCTCATATTGCCTGCTCATTGGAATTAACATCTTTTAAATCCTTATTTAAAAGCCATTTTAGTTCACTATGTGCTTTTGCTGTATCATTCGTGCATGATGAAGACATGGCCAAAGACATTGTACACCAGGCATTCATTAAATTATGGGAAAAACGTGATGCCATTGATATGGAAAAACAGGTTAAGTCGTATTTGTTTTCAACAGTGCACAATCTTTGTTTGAATTACATAAGGGACAATAAAAAATTCAGCAAAAACGAGTTTGACGCCGAAACATACACGCTTCCCGGGCAGCTTGAAGATCAGGATGTCATGGAGAAAGCAGAATTACACGCCCGTATCAACCGGGCCATTGATTCATTGCCGGAAAAATGCAGAGAAGTCTTTATAATGAACCGGTTTGACGAAATGAAATACCAGGAAATAGCAGATAAAACAGGTATTTCAATAAAAACAGTAGAAGCCCAAATATCTAAAGCGCTCAGGATACTCAGGGAACAATTGGTTGATTATATTACAATCATTTTTTTATTCATTTTATATAATTTTTTTAATAACATGTAAGGGTTTTTTCTTTTTCACGTGTAAATAATATAGATCGTTTAATTTAATATAGATGCAAAGCAATGACAAACATATAGAGCTGATTACCAAATTTCTTTCCGGTGAAGCACGGGAGGATGAACACCTTATGCTGCAACAGCTAAGAGAGGATGATCCCGCGTTTGATAAGTTATTCCATGAATATGGAAAAATCTGGAATGCCACTGCAAATATCAAATACATACCCGGTATTGACATTGATGAAGAATGGAATAAACTGGAAGGCCAGATCACGGGGACATCACGAAAAACAAAAACCATTGCATTTCCCGGGCCTAAACCATTTAATGCCTCGCGTTTTATTTCCCGTGTTGCAGCAGCATTGTTCATCCTGATCGGTTTATCTTCAGTTTTATATATTTTGCTGAATACATACAATTATCAAAAAGTAGTTGCCGACACCGGTGTGCTCTCTACAAAACTACCTGATCAATCAACAATTGTACTCAACAAGGATGCATCTGTAAAATATCGAAAAACATTTGAAGGAGAAGAAACACGAAACGTGTTCCTTAAAGGCGATGCCTATTTTGATGTACAGGATAATCAACAAAAGCCATTTATTGTTGAGACCAAAAACGTGTATATAAAAGTAATGGGCACCTCTTTTTATGTAAACGCGAGCAATGTTGATAAGGTGTCCGTGATCGTGAAATCAGGTACAGTTGCTGTCTTTGAAAAACATGATGAAACAAATAAAGTTATTTTGAATAAAGGGGAAAAAACGATTTTTGAAAAGGACCGCGAAACACTTCCTAAAATGAAAAATAAAAATATCAATTACCTGTCGTGGAAGACAAAAAAAATCACATTTAAAAATGATAAACTAAGTGAAGTGGTCAGGACAATTAACAATACTTACTACAGCAATATTCAAATAGGCACACCCGGGCTTGAACATTGCAGAATAACTGTCACCTTTGATGATCAAACACTTGAATCTGTTCTTCGTGTATTGGAAAACACGTTGGATACCCGGGTACATC
>CAYPTK010000257.1:0-3270 GCA_964413555.1 uncultured Bacteroidales bacterium
TATTCTTGTTAATATTTCTCTCCTGGTGATGGTCTGTATTTTAGTATGCCCTTTGGTCATTGCTTTGTACTGTTTATTACATGCATAAATATTTCGTCCATTGAAGGTAATAATTCTTTAAATGAAACCAGGTGCATCGTCGAAATTATAGAAGTAAGTAACGTGCTGATCGTTTTTTCATCATTCATTTTCACGTGTATTGTATGCAGATCCCGCTCCTGTTCGTGGTTAATGATTTCTGTTTCTTTTGTAATCAAATCAATGGTTTTGGAAAGGCCTCCTTTAGCAATTATTTCATAGGTGTTTGATTTATAAGATTCTTTGAGTTGTTTTACCGGCCCCTGTAAATGTGTTTTCCCATTGTCTAATAATGTAATATAATCACATAGCTCTTCAACCGAATTCATATTATGTGTTGACAAAATTATGGTTTTTCCTTGTTTCTTCAATGAAATGATTTCTTGTTTTAACATGTTGGCATTAATGGGGTCGAAACCACTGAACGGTTCATCAAAAATAATGAAATCGGGGTTATGTAGGATCGTGATTAAAAATTGAATTTTTTGTTGCATTCCTTTTGATAATTCACGGACGCGCTTATTCCACCAGGACGAAACCCCGAATCTGTTTAGCCAATATTTAGACGATTCAACAGCCTGTTTCTTTTCCATTCCTTTTAACCTGGCCAGGTATAAAATTTGTTCACCAACTTTCATCTTTCTGTATAAACCCCTTTCTTCAGGAAGATATCCTATTTGTTTTGTATCAGAAGAATTCAGCGGATGCCCCTTGAAGTAGATATGGCCTTCATCTTGCCGAATAATATGATTTATAATTCTCAATAATGTTGTTTTGCCTGCTCCATTTGGACCTAATAACCCGTATATGCTGCCTTTGGGAATATCAAAACTGACATCATGAAGAGCAGTTGTTCCGTCAAACCGTTTATTAATATTTGTTGCCTTTAGGATTTCCAAATTGATTAATGGATTGAATTTCAGATTTATTAATTTTTAACATGTAAAAATAGAAAATTATTATTTTTATACTTGATAAAAATAGTGATATTTGCGCTTTACTAAGAATATAAATTATATTATGCTATTAAATATATCCATTCCTTTTAAAGAACCTGTTTTAATTATTGCCCTCATCCTGATCATTCTATTGGTTGCACCCATCTTTTTTGAAAAGATCAGGACGCCTTCAATTGTCGGGTTATTGGTCTGTGGAGCATTGGTCGGGCCACACGGGCTGAATCTGCTTTCTCCCGAGCTTGAATTTACTATTCTGGGTACGATAGGATTGCATTACCTGATGTTTTTAACAGGACTTGAAATTGATATTGTAGATTTTATTGAAAATAAAAAGAAAACCATTTATTTAGGATTATTATCATATGTTTTTCCCTTTATTGTCGGGTTTTTCGTGTGTCAATATATTTTGAATTATAATGTAACAGTTTCTTTATTAATAGCTGCAATGTTGTCTTCTCATACACTTATTTCATATCCTATCCTGGGGCAGTATGGTATCGTCAATAAACAGGTTATTACAATTGTGATTGGTGGAACTATTATTGCCGATGTATTGGCACTCGTTTCAATGGAAGTGATTACAGATTTGGGACAGGGGCAATTGGATGTTGATATGTTGCTTAAGCTTTTATTGAATTTTAGTCTGTTTTTTGCTTACATGTTGCTGTTAGTCCCAAAATTAATTAAAGGTTTTTTCAGGTATTATGAAGGAGACATCAATATTCAATATATATTTATTTTGACCCTGTTATTCGTATCAGCTGTAATTACCGAGCTCCTTCATGTTGAACCAATTATCGGGGCTTTTTTTACAGGGATCATTATGAATAAATTCATTATCAGGAATTCCCCGCTATTTAAACGTGTTGAATTCATCGGGAATACATTATTCATTCCAATTTTTTTGATATCCGTCGGGGTGCTCGCTAATTTTGGCGTTTACATTCAAAAACCTTTATCAATTATTTCGCTTTTCGTGCTTATTATTGCAGCATTACTAGGTAAATACCTGTCAGCCCTGGTTATGAAGTGGACTTATAAACAATCGTTAAATGAATCACTTATTACATTTGGATTAAGTTCATCCAGGGCAGCATCAGCGATTGCTATTATGCTGGTTGGATACAACATGGGATTTGTTAATGAATTAATTATAAATCATACTGTAGTGCTAATTTTGGTAACATGTATTTTTAGTTCATATCTTACCTCCAATGCTGCTAAAAAAATTGCATTTGAAGATGACCAGGCCGGACAACAAAAAAAATATAAAGACAGGATCGTGTTGCCCCTGGCTAAACCTGAAAATATGGAAAATTTATTGGAGTTTTCTTCCATCATAAAAGATGCAGATAATGAAACACCTATTTATCCCCTGAGCATTATTACAGGAAAAAATCAATCATCCCCCAAAATTCAGGAAGCTTATAAGCAAATAGAGTCAACAATTTTTAAATTACATGTAGATACCAAGTTCGAGATTATTACACGCATTGATAACACGGTGACCAACGGGATTCACAAGGCTGAAAAAGAATTAATGGCTACAATGCTGATTATTGGATGGGAAAGTAGGAAATTGGCCAGGAATGTATTATTCGGGAGTGTTTTGAAAAATTTATTAAAAAAAACACAACAAATGATTTTAGTTATAAAAACTCCCTTATTATTTAAAGATATCCACGATATTCATTTATTTTTTCCTGAATTTGCAGAACATGAAAAGGGATATTTTAAATGGGTTGACAAAGTAAATACAATTGGGAAAAGACTCAAATGCAAAATTATTTCTTACGGGCCTCGTTCAACAATTGAAAACCTGAAACAACAAGCTAATAAAAGTAAGTTCAACAATTTTCAGGAATATAGTGAATTGAAAACCTTTGATTCACATAAATTACCTAAAAAGCAATCAACCACTGATTTGTTTATATTTATTACTGCAAGGAGTAATACAATTTCATACAATGTACATTATGAAAGAATGATTAATAATTATTCTAAATTTTATTCAGACAACAATTTAATATTTATCTATCCTGAACAAGGAGGCAGTACATTGTTCGATTAACTTAAGGGGGCTTCTAATAATTCCTTTCTTTCAAAAAACAAACAGAATGAATAAATCTTTACCTCGGAAATGGTGCTAATATTGATATGTACAAAAATCTAAATATATGTTTTATCGTATTTTTAATGCTCATTACGAAGTTCTAATACATAATTTGGGTTA
>CAYPTK010000258.1:0-3229 GCA_964413555.1 uncultured Bacteroidales bacterium
ACACTATTTACTTGTAAAAACCAATATATATGTTCAGAAGATTATTTTTTTCGTTTTTTTTCAGTCTGTACTTTTTTTCTTTGATTGCTCAACAATCAGGAAATTCATCTTTTCTTTCATTTCCAATGTATAATATTCATGATTACAACCATTCTGTTTATACATATATCCAATACAATGTTAATTCCAATGCCATAACAAATTCCTTTATTAACGGGGCGTTTGGGAAAGGATTGATTACTGAACAAGAAAAACAGGATGTGATCAATAAATTAAAACCTTCTAATCGCCTGGGGTATCAACTGGATTTTGGAATGAAATATAAAACAAATTCATTATTCAAGCGTATGACCTTTATTGCCGGGTGGGAATATAAAGATTTTTTTCATGCAGGATTTAATCAATATGTATTTGAATTACTCTTTAAAGGAAATAAACATTTGGCAGGAAAAAATGCAATCTTAACACCTTTCAATTTCACTTATTTTGGATATGAGAAAATTTTTGGCGGAATCGAGACATGGGTGTCAGAAAAACGTTATCGTGTAGGTGGTACACTGTCCTTGATTAAAGGTTCTGATTTTCAGTCGGGAGAAATAAAAAACGGATCTTTTTACACATCATCTTCCGGTGATAGTCTTCATATTAATACACGTTCTGTTTTGAAATTGAATCAAAGTACTTCAAACCAACGATTGAAGAATTTTAGTGGTTATGGAGCAGCGGTTGATATTCATTTTTCATTTCATCCCGATAATCCACGGGATGGTTATTTCCTTGAGATCATGGACATTGGTATGATCCACTGGAATAATGTCGAGAGCATTACAATAGATGATGAAAATTCATTCACGGGAAAAGATATAGACAATTTATTTTCAACTACTGATACACTTGTTTCAGATTTTGAAATAGACAGCCTGGAGAATATTTTGGAAACACGCGTGCATGATGGTAAAGTGAATTATATGTTGCCGGGAGTATTTCATGTATTTTACAGGAAACAGGTGTATCCATGGCTTACTTTCATAGGAGGAGCAAAAGCAATAGTCCAAGCAAATTATTTCCCGCGTGTTTATCTTGCCCCTGTATTCGAGATTCCTTATGAAATTGCTATAAGGCCGTTATTTTCTTATGGAGGCTATGGAATGCTTGATGTTGGGATCCATGCATCTAAAGTTTTATATGACCGTTATTTCGTGGGCATTACATCATATTACCTTGAAAATTTAGTGTCACCTGCAACCACGACAGGGCAGGGGATAGGATTTTATGGACGTGTATTGTTTTAACGATCTCCTTTACCTGTCTTTTTTTTCTTTTTATTGCTTTTATTACCTTTTTTCGTGTCTTTGTTTGCAAATTCAAGGTTTAAACGACGTCCATTAAATGTTTTGTCCTGGAGTGCATTTATTACTTCATTGGAGTAAGGTTCACTTACTTCAAAAAAACCAAATGAATCTTTTATATCGATCTCCCCGATTTTTATGTCGTTATTTTTGATATGCCGATTGATTAAATCAATAATATCACGAGGTTTTAACCCTTCTTTTTTCCCGGTATTTATGAACAAGCGGGAAAAATCAGCTGACCCTTCGCGCACGGTTTTTCCCTTTCCTTTATTTCTTTTTTGGGTATTCGTTTTTCGTGATGATGGTCCTTTATCATCATCAAGTGCTTTTGCATTTTTGTAATAATCAATGAACCGGTTGAATTCAAGGGAAACAAAATGTTTAATGATTTGTTCTTTACTCAGCCATTCAAGTTTTTTGTTTACTGTTTCCATGAATGGTGCAATTTGGTCTTCGTCAACTTCAACATTTTCCATTTTGTCAATCATGTTAAAAAGTTGTTTTTTACAGATTTCAGCTCCGGACGGGATATCCATTTTCATGAATTTTTTCCCGATATTTTTTTGTATCCCGGGTATTTTATTTTTTTCCCTGTAATTTACAATTGAAATGGCAATGCCTGTTTTACCGGCACGCCCGGTTCGTCCTGTTCTGTGAGTATATATTTCGATGTCGTCAGGCAAATTATAATTGACTACATGCGAAATATCTTCTACATCTATACCTCTTGCAGCAACATCTGTAGCTACCAGGAGTTGCAAGTTACTTTTTCTGAACCGGTTCATTACATGGTCGCGTTGTGCCTGGGAAAGGTCACCGTGAAGTGCATCGGCATTGTATTTATCTTTTATTAATTTTTCAGCTACTTCTTTTGTTTCTGCACGAGTTCTGCAAAAAACAATGCCATAGATTCCAGGGTTAAAATCAACGATCCGTTTAAGTGCCAAATAGCGGTCACGTGCATGAACCTGGTAATAGATATGCCGGACATTTTCTGCACCTTTACTCTGGCTTCCGGCGGTGATTTCTAGCGGGTCGTGTAGGAATTTTTTAGCAATCCCGGCTACTTCTGGAGGCATGGTTGCTGAAAACATCAGGGTTCTTTTGGCTTTTGGTGTATCCTGGAGAATGCCTTCCAATTCATCTCTGAATCCCATGTTGAGCATCTCGTCCGCTTCATCTAACACGAGTGTATTGATTCGTGTTATGTCTGCCGCTTTTCGTTTTAAAATATCCAGCATCCTTCCGGGAGTAGCAACAATAATATGCGTGCCTTTTTTTAATGACCTGATCTGGTTATCGATTTTTGCTCCTCCATATACTGCTGTTATAAGAAATTGGTCAGTATGTTTTGAGAAATTTTTTAAATCTTTTGATATTTGAACGCATAATTCACGGGTTGGAGCCAATATCAGTGCCTGGGTATTTTTGTTCGAAAGGTCGGTTTGCTGAATGATAGGAATCCCGAATGCAGCTGTTTTACCAGTACCGGTTTGTGCAATGCCCACGATATCATTTTCTGTTTCAAATATCATGGGGATGATTTTCTCCTGAATAGGGGTGGGGATTTTAAACCCGAGTTCTTCAATGCTTTTTAATATATTGGAAGATAAGCCCATAGCATTAAAGGCTCGCGAGGTTGGTTGAACTTCTGTAGATGTAGGCATGGAATTAATAAAATATATTTTAAATAAAAAAATGTTGATATAAATTCTTTCCTGAATTATAAGAATTTGTATTATGAATAATTCAAGCTAAACGATTTTAAACCGGTGCAAAAATAACTCAATATTTTGAATGATTCATTATTTTATTAAAATTATAATTAGTGCCTGTCCATAAAGTCAAGTGTTTGGATCATAATGTTCGATAACGAG
>CAYPTK010000259.1:0-1646 GCA_964413555.1 uncultured Bacteroidales bacterium
CTACAAATTGTTTTTTTCTTTTTAATTCATTTTCTAGAGATTCTAATTTTGACAAGGTAACCCTGTTTTTACTCAATTCGGAGCTTAACCGCTCCTGTTTTCCTTTATAACGTGTAAATACCATGTAATTTCCAAGCAATAAGGCAAATAAGATAATAAGAGCAGCCCATCCCGCTTTCACAAATAATTGTTTGTAAAAATATTCTTGTTTTTCATTTGCCAACGAGGGTATATGCAATGCATTCACAGGCCCGTCATCAAGAAAATAACCGAATGCAGCAGAAAAGGCTTTTAATAACCGGGCTGGTACCTGGTCTGATCCAATCGAATATTCTGTAGAGATATCATGATTTTCGGATAGTTTAAAATCAATGATTTTTTGTTCATTTGTGATTAATTGAATATCCGGCAACAAGATTTCCTTTTTATCATGATCAATAAACGGGATGATATGGTTAACTGCAAAAGGGCCAAGAAATATGTTGATGATGTGTAAATGATGGGATTTGAATAATTCTATGATTTCATGCAGTGTTTTTTTACGAATAACAGATAAATAAACATGTTCATCGTCTAAAGGCATATACTGCAAATAAAAATCGCCCACCCGGGCATTCGGAAATACTTTTTGTAACATTTCTTCTTCAGCAAGTCCTTCATTTGCAATTTTTCTATGGATAATCCCTTTGCCCGATACATTCAGTATGACAGGGTCTTTGGGATTCATCCGCTGCTTCAATGTTTCAATGTCATCTATTTGTTTTGCCTGGTCCCCGATAGCAATGGTTTGTTTGACTTTTTTCAGTTGAATATATTGAAAAACGAATTCATTTTCTTTAACGACATTGATATCAATCCCGGCAACTGCATTGCTTTGAAAAATATTGATATGATCGAATTTGTTGAACATAAATTTATATATGCCGGTTAATAAATGACAGTCGGTTTAATGAATAAATTAAGTTTTGCATTGGATTTGCTACGTGTTCTCGAGGAAAAGAGCCATTTAATGACAGGGATCCTCGAAAGAAAAGGAACTCCTGTTCCTATGTTTTCTTTCTTTATTTTTTCAAGGCCACCTAATAGAATCATCTCCTGGTTTTTTACCCTGATAGACGATTTGAATGTTCTTGTTTCAGAATTTGGAGGCGCATCCTTGGATATTTTATCAGTAAAATCCGATTGGCTCACTTCCACATCCAGTGTGATATGGCCATCGCCAGATACAATAGGTTTGATAGACACCTGAAGGTCGGCATTCAATGCTTTCCATGTATATGACTTGGATAGCGAAGGATTTTGGGTGCCGATAAAATTGCTTCGTTCTTCTTTGTAATACGTCGTTCGCCCTCGTGTCATACTTGCTTCATGGCCATTCAGGGTCGATAGTTTTGGAGTAGAACGCACTTGCAATACTCCATTGTCTTCCATTGCTTTAATGGTAGCATAAAACCGTGGAGTAACCCTGCCTAACCTGATCCATCCAAACCCGTTCAGTCCTTCAATCACATCATTAACCGCCCGGGTGCTTAATTGCATGTCTAAACCCGGGTACAGGGATCCGCTTGATTGACGTACCCCTTCTCCCAAACCTGCTGTCAGGCCTGCAGAAAACGTGTGGGAACGAGTGATATCTACAATCATCA
>CAYPTK010000259.1:1656-3207 GCA_964413555.1 uncultured Bacteroidales bacterium
ATGATTTTATCGAATTCATAGATAAATTTTTCAATTTTTTTAACCCCCAATTGTGTCCCGGTTACAATGATGCTGTTGTTTTCGGTTAATTCAATCACATCGGTTTCTTTAGAAATAGCTTCAGGGATGAATTCAGTGATTTTATCTACCGTACGATATTGAAGCTGAATGACCTTTGTCGTTTTTAACGCTGTATTGTCTGCCTGCCCGATCAGGTAACTGCTGTCATGCTTACTATAAGTATATTCTGTGCCTTCCAGAAGAGCCGCCATCATATTATCATAAGAAACACCATTGACTTCCAGTGTAATTTGTTTGTCTATTTCAGACAACATGTAATAATTAATCCCCAGCTCATCGGAGACAGATTTAATTATGTCATAAACAGATTGGTCTTGCACGCTCAACGAGATACTGTCGGGATGTACGGCGCTCATTTCAAATTCAGGCATTTCTTCATTACCTCCTCTCCCGGAAATTCCGGTCCTGGCTGAACTTCTCGTGCCTGTTGCAGCAGTGGCCCTTCCTGGAGTTGTTTCAGGCGCCTGGATTTGTTCTTCTACCAGGTAAAACCCGTCTTTTGTTTTGGAAACATTCAGCCCGTTGGCATAGGCTAATTTATCCATAACATTGTCAAACGGCATGTTTTTAATATACCCGTTTACTGTCTGTTCACGTATAGGACGACTGATAATAACATTTTTCCCGGTTATGTCTGTAATAGCCTTGGCCACTTCATAAAGGGTGTCTTGTTTTAATTCGATAGACAGATGTCCGGTCGCGGTATCATATTCCACTACCGGATCATGGTCGGGCTGTATGGGTTCAGGTTTTGGTGGTTCTACATGCATATCCACCATCAGGATATTCCCAATAGCTTTGATTTCCAGTTTATATACTTTTGCAAGATATACCAACACGTCTTTCACTTTCACACGTGAAAAGTTATTTACAATCCTGTAATTTAAAGACGGATCTATGGTAATATTTAACCCGGTATTATTGGCAATGGCCCTGATGAATTCCTGTATACTCACACCATTTACTGTAATGTCTACAGTATCATTTAATGCAGGTATTTCTTCTGCCAGGCTGTCAAGCTTTTCCTGTAATGCATTTACATTTTGGCCAGAACAAAATGCTGAATACAAGAAAAATAACAATAGAGGGAAAAAATACGCTTTAATATTTTTTTTGTTGTTGATCATATGCTTTATAACTAAGGTGTATAAATAGTTTAAATATGTTTAAGTTCTTAACAAATTTAAAGGATTTTTTTAGTATTCATATTTTGGGTTGAACCCTTTATTCCTGTTTTCCTGTTATACTTTGTTTTATTATTAATTATTCATCAAAATAGAATATATTTCTTCAATGGTTGTTTCACCTTGTTTGAATAAGGTAAATGCACTCTCTGATAATTGTTCTATGTTTCTCTCTTTTAGTAAATTACGCACATCAAATTGTTCCTGCCTGATTTGTTCAATAAAATCATGATCAATAGGGATTACTTCATACACTGCTTTTCGCCCTTTGTAGCCGGTATAAAAA
>CAYPTK010000260.1:0-3165 GCA_964413555.1 uncultured Bacteroidales bacterium
TGCATTGCCTTGTTTTGAAGTAGTTTTAACGTGTAATAGATTTTCTAATGCATATGTTGGGTTGAAATTGTTTTATTAGAATTAGAATTCAGGAGACATATCTCGTGCTGGATACTCTAAATCACATCCACTAAATATGGTAGTAATAAAAAATAATATGAACCGAGCATGTAAAAAATAATCATTTTTTGCACACACGAGAATGATTATTTTTTACTCGCGAGCTCCATATGACCATTGAAAATTTAAAATAAACAGATAAAAGATTAACTTACCCTCAAAACCAATCCTTTTAGATATTCGCCTTCAGGATGGTAAATACTGACGGGATGGTCTGGTGGCTGACTTAATTGATGAAGTACCTGTACCTGTTTGTTCGCGTTCGCGGCTGCCTGGAACATCATTTTTTTAAAATCGTTTTTGTTAACTACTTGTGAACATGAGAATGTAAATACCAAACCACCTTTTTTAACTTTTTCGAATGCCAGTGCATTCAATCGTTTATACCCCTTCAGAGCATTTTGCAATACATTTTTGTGTTTAGCGAATGCAGGTGGATCAACAATAATAATATCGTATTCTTCATTCACGTTTTTTAAATAGTCAAATGCATCTGCCGTGAATGATTTATGATTGTCTGCTATATTATTCAATGCCACGTGATCATCTACCATATCCATAGCAAGGCTGGAACTGTCAACCGAGTGTACTGTTTGAGCCTCTCCTTTCAGGGCATAGACAGAAAATCCACCGGTATAGCAAAACACGTTCAGAATCTTCTTATCTTTTGCATATTTCATGAGCAATTGACGGTTTTCACGCTGATCAATATAAAAGCCGGTTTTTTGGCCATCTTCCCAATTAATTTTAAAGACATTGCCGTATTCCATCACGTGGCCTTCCGGGTGCCGGCCATTTTGAAACAAATACCCTTCTTTTTTATCTATTTCAATATTCTTGGGTAATGTTGAAAGGCTCTTGTCATAAACAGCGTTCAATTGTTCTCCTAATATCTCATGCAACGCCCCGGCGATTGTATCACGAATCACGTACATACCTATTGAATGCGCCTGAAATACGACCGTTCCGTTATAATAATCGAGAATGAGTCCCGGCATCCCGTCTCCTTCAGCATTTAACCATCGGAACACGTTGGTATGATTGCTTTCTGCCAATCCCAAATCTTTTCTTAATTGGTATGCATCTAAAAGTTTCTGTTTCCAAAAACATGAATCAATGTCACGGTCATCAAAAGAAAAGACTCTCACGGCAATGGACCCGTCCTGGTAGTGGCCGGTTCCCAAAAACTCATCTTTATTTGTACAAACAGAAACAATATCCCCCTCGGCTGGTGTGCCTTCAATCTTTTTAATGGCACCGGAAAACACCCAGGGATGATATCGCCTGAGGGACTGGTCTTTTCCTGAACGGAGTATTATTTTGGCTCTCTTGCTCATCTTTTTTTTATTTTTATGTTTTATTCTTTTCGGTCACGTGGTTATTGAACATGGAATTATAAAGAACATTTTAATGTATTCATTTTAAAAAATGTTAAACCGTACTCCGAATGCATGAAAATACATACTAATCTTCTGGCATTGAAGTTTCAAAATCAATCATTCCTTTACCTTTTTGTTTAAGCCGTTCATAGATTTCATAACATACCCAGGCATCTGTAGCGGCATATATTTGTTGTGATGGTGATAATTCTTCATTTTCCCAATTTGAAACACGTTGAGATTTAGAAATACGGATATTCAGGATGATGGCTGCAATTTTTTTGAGGCTTATATTTTCCAGGCCAAACTTTACTACAAGTTTTTGCAATTCAATAAATCCAGCGGGGTTAAATGATGTTATTTTTTGGAGTCCTTTCAGGTCATCCCGAATGCCAACCCCTGCTTTAATTATATTTTCATCCGACAGAATACCCGTGAGTTCCGGGGGAAAACCGGTTTTATTCACGCGTATCAGGTAAGCCTGATCCCGGGTTGCCAATTGTATTAATGCAATATTATTGTTTGGCCCTTTTTTAAAAGAAGGCTTGGTTTCTGTATCAAAGCCAAGTATGGGTTGATTTTTTAAAAACGGGAGGATTTGATATAATGATTCAGGATCATTGATAATATGAATATCTCCCTGAAAGTGAGTCAACGGTAATTGAGAAATTTCTTCTTTCGTGATTGTTCCTTTAAAAATATGTTCATTCTTCATTTCGCTCATGGTCTTGTATCATTTTCGTGATATGCCAGTCTTCTGTATTGATATTTTCAGGATCAAACTTAGAGGATGAACCTGTTTCCTTATCGTCATTTTCTTCCAATGCTTTTTCATCTCCTGTTGTAAGCATGTGTATAGCCCGCGTTGCATTGACAAGTCGTTGGCCCCAATATTCTTCAAAGTTCAGTTTGCATTCCCATACAGCATCGTTCATAATGACTTCATCACCGAGGTTATAAAGACTTATGAAATTTTTAATGTCTTGGTATATGTCAGCAAAATGTTCAGCAATACTGGCCACCACGGGGCCCTCTTCTTCCTGCATCGCGGGGGCAAACACTTCAAGAAAACTATCCTCTGCTCCCATTTTTGTTAATATTGACGTGTAAATTTGATCCCAGTCCTGTTCAGACACGTACTTTTCATTTACTTCTTCTGTATACGTATCTAATTCCGGAAGGTTTACCATTCGATAATAAAGCAAAGGTAAAAGTTCTCTTGACTTGAAAATAAAATCCCGCTTGGTGAATTGATCTGCATGTTCGATGAATATACAAAACTCACCGGCGGTTTGTACAAATTCAGAAACCTGAACAGAATTTAGTAAATCATGTAATTTATTTACCTGGCTTTTTTTTTCCATGTATCCTTAAATTTTTTATTAAGATGGTTAAAATAACAAAGATAATCAATCAATGGTATATGATGTAAGGAAAATGAGATTTTTAATACTTCAGGGAGACTTCTAACAAATGATAAACCGGGCAATAAATGAGAATATAATTTTTTTTACATTTTTTATTGAACCCAAATTATGTATTAGAACTTCGTAATGAGCATTAAAAATACGATAAAACAAATGCAATGCCTTGTTTTGAAGTAGTTTTAACGTGTAATAGATTTTCTAATGCATATTTTGGGTTGAACCTTTAGCTCACGAACACA
>CAYPTK010000261.1:0-3162 GCA_964413555.1 uncultured Bacteroidales bacterium
CGAAGATGGAAAAATAAGGAGTTTACTCGCGTAAATGGATTGTTTTTACATCGAGTATAACGAAGAAGTCGGACTTTATAGACGGACACAAATTAGACCCCGTTCCGTTTGATAATGGTAGATAAGGTATAAATAAGAATTTTAAAATCCAAAAAAACAGACATGTTTTCCATATAAATCAAATCATATCGCAATCGTTTGATCATTTGGTCTACATTTTCAGCATAACCATATTTAACCTGCCCGAGAGATGTAATGCCTGGCTTAATCTTATGCAAATGAACATAATGCGGTGCTCGCTGAACGATCTGGTCAATAAAATATTTTCTTTCTGGCCGGGGCCCGACAAGCGACATATCCCCTTTCAGAACATTTATAAAATTAGGAATCTCGTCAAGCCTGGCTTTTCGCATGATATTGCCTAAAGGGGTAATTCGCTGATCACCTTTGCATGATAGTTTTGGGCCTTCAGATTCAGCATTGCAATACATCGAACGAAACTTATAGATTTTAAAAGGCTTACCATGTTTACCAATCCGGTAATGACTATAAATTACTGGCCCTTTTGATGTCAGTTTAATTGCTATCATTAACCCTATACATAATGGAGAGAGGATAATTAAGGCTAACAATGAAAACGTTATATCCATAAAATGTTTAACGCTTTTTTCCCAGTTTGACATTAAATTATTTGACAGCTCAACCAATGGAACGCCCACAATAGAACTCAATTTAACGCTACCTGTTATTATATCATACATATCAGGAATCACACGAATATTCACATTATGAATACTCAGGTTATTAACAATTTGATTGATCTTCTCGTGCTCAGAAGACTCTATTGCTATGATTACGTCCTCAATTTCATATTTATCAATCAGCTCTGTCAATTGGTTTATTTTTCCTAAATAAGGAAGATATTGTTTTAAGCTAAAATCAGCCCCTCCATTCACACTCACGAAACCAATAAATTTATTCCCTGTTGTTTTAAATTGCTTGTTTATATCCAGGTATGTATCCAAAGCTTTTTTGTTACTGCCAATTAATAACGTATTGAATGCTATATCACCCTTTTTAACTTTTCGGGATGTTCGTGATGTAATATAAGCTCTTGGAATATAAGTAAATGTAAAATGTATACCGAATAAAGTTAAGAAAAACACGTAATAACTATGATAAGAGTGAATAATATCATCTAATAATAACGCGAAAAACAAGATAACCACTCCAAAAAATGTTGTGGCTAATGTTTGTCCCAGTTCATTCAAACGCGATTTTCTGAAAACATTCACATAATACCCTGAAGCATAATACAATAAAACCCAATACATGGCAACAAAGACAATCCCTAAAATAAAATTAGGGTCAGACCATATTTCAATACGGTGACTTATTGATTCTGATGCCACGTAATACTTACGAAATATAAAAAAAATCGCCCAACTCAATGAAGCTGAAATAATATCTGCCAGTACATACTTGGTAACTTGTGCTTCCCTATCCATGAATCCCTTTTTATTATTATAATATATCGACAAAAAACAATAATTATTGTTTAATATTGATTTAATTTTTATTTAACATAACGTATTTATACCTTGTTTGGTTCAAACAATAAAAACATTTTATACAAAAATTAATCTATTTAACTTGTTATCAATCGCGAAAGATTTTTCTAAAACAAGCCTGTTCCGCTCCAAATCAAACAATGGATTTGATGCATGTATAGCATACAAAAATTGTTTAAATTCCTGTATCCTGGGATTATTAATTTTATTATTTGTTTTTAAATACATAATATCATGATATTTTTGTAATGGATCATCTCCGTCATAAATTGTTTTAACCCACCCTGTTTTGTTTAACAAATCAACGTTTACTCGTGATCTTTTTTGATAAAAAGAAACCTCATACATGTCCTTATATGATGTTTTATTCAATATAAAATCAGCTATATCTCCATTGTCAAATTCCATGAACACATTTACAATATCCACCGAGGTTTCATTCACAGAAATCCCGCGTGTATAAATCTTAGATACCCCGGATTGAATCATTGTACAAACTAAAAACATATCATGCATTAACCTGTAAAGAATTGTTGAACCTGTGCAATGAGTTCCGGAATATTGAATACTATTTCGTGTTTGGATATACAAAGGTGGTTTTAAAAATTCTTTGGCAGCAAGGTACGCTGGATTGTATAAATATTTATTATATATCTTAACACGAACATTGGCTTCATTTTTCATTTTAATTAAATAATCCAGTTCTTCAATTGTAAAATTGGTAATCAAGTGATCAATCAATACATGTTTAGAATAACGTAATGCTTTCTCTATCAAATTAAAATGATTCACGCTCAGTTTAAAAATAACAGCATCAACAACCTGGAAAAGTTCATCCGCTGTGTCAACAATTTTAACATCTAAAAAATTACCGGTATTTTCATTTGGCAACATGCAGGCAGGATCATAAAGGCCTGCTAACTCGTAACTGCTCAGCGAGTTAATTAGATGAATATCATCAATACACTTGGATATTTCTCCTATTATACCTATTTTTATCATAATTTTTTATTAATTAAATAGTATCCGTCTATAGAGTCAAGTGTTTGAATCATAATGCCCGATAACGAGAATCGCGAAACCCCAAAAAGCGCTTTTCCCTATCGTGTATGAGAATTTTTGAAGCAAACATAACGAAGTTAATCGGACATTATGAACAAACACGAATTAACAAACATAAATGTATTTTTAATATTTGATTAAATTTTTGTGAATTATTTATTAACCTGTTGCTGTTAATTAATTTTATAATTTTAAGGTAGGCTAATAATTCCTCCCTTTCAAAAAAAAATGAACCGAGCCATGACAAATACTTTGACACGCTCGCCGGATGATTATTTAATTAAAAGGTCTTGGCGAACTCCCCCGCCGTTAGCGGGGCAAGTTTGACCATTAAAAAGTAAACAATAAACAGATGAATAAGTTGCAAGACATGAATTTTTCCATAATAGCCATCACTATTTTGAAAAATTTTAACGCTGCAGATTATTTATTATATTTGTTCCCGATGGGCTTTCAGAGTTTTTCATATACTGTTTCATTTTTTATAGTGTCATGTCACACCTGAGATGACGGTTAAGTTGAAGGAATT
>CAYPTK010000262.1:0-3159 GCA_964413555.1 uncultured Bacteroidales bacterium
TATGAAAAATTTATGCCTTGCATCTTATTTATTCTATTTGTTTTTTGAAAGAAAGTAATTATTAGAAGCCCCCTTTAGATCTTAATAACGATGAGGAGGGGCAATTTTAACTCCTTCCGAACAATTTTGACATATCCTGATTTCATTTCTCGCGTTTAAAACGTGCTTTCTGAAATCCCGGAATTTTTTTCCTGTCCATATTGACTGTACCGATTCGTTTTCAATATTACCCATGATATGTTCCGCGTTTTTATCAAAGCAACATGGCACGGCATTTCCATCTGTAGTAATCACCAATGCCCGCCATACACGTGAACACCTGTTTTTAATCCTGCTGTTTATTTTAATCCCGCTATACTTATTATAATGATACCTACTATACCCGGGTATCGTGGAAATTTTATTTTCTATTCCTGTAAAATCATAAATTTGTGGTAATTTGATTTCTGCTTTGTCTGCTCCCAGCTCGTGTACTTTTTTCTTAAAATCTTCAATCTGGTGCTGATTGTGTTTGAATACAAGAAATTGAACTACAATAAAAGGCGTCTTGCTATTTTCCTTTTTTTTCCGGGATACGAGTTCACGAATCCCCTGAATCACATTATTTAACTCCCCTCCCCTCCTGTATTGTTCATAAATATCCTGGCTAACACCATCCATTGAAATGATAATTTTATGCAACCCGGAGCGAACAATTTTCATGGCATTTTTTTCATTCAGAAAATGCCCGTTTGTTGAAGTTATTGTAAACACTCGTTTTTTAACTGCATACCCGACCATTTCAAAAAAATGAGGATGCATAAACGGTTCGCCCTGAAAATACAATAATAAAGAAGTGATACGGTGATATACCTGGTCTATAACTTTTTTATAAAGGCCAGATGGCATCAACGCGTTATTCCTTTCAATTTGATTAATCCCATTCATGCATTCCGGGCAATTCAGGTTGCACAAAACACTTGGTTCAATGGATATAGATGAAGGATAGGGTGGAATTACAGGCTTCTTGCATATCACGGAAACAAAATAACTATATGCTATTTGTATGATATTTATAATTTTAACCACGTTAAGGGTCCGGATAAAAATTATGGCTTCTTTATACATGGTCCTCTTATATATAACTTTTCAAAATGATCCCGCTCATTATTTCATGAAAAACGAAAACCTGAACGTGGTATAAAATATCTTATGACAGACAGGCATCGAAATTATTGAGCAGCATCAATAATTTCATATAATTCACTAAGGTCAGGCGTTAATATAATTTCAGTACGGCGATTCTTACGTCTTGCATCAGGTGTACTTTCATCAATTACCGGAACAAATTTGCTTCTTCCTGCTGCCGTGAGCCTTGAAGGATCGATATCTGAATGCTTAATGAGTATTTGAATAACAGAAACAGCACGCATTACACTCAATTCCCAGTTATTATTTATACATCCCTGACTATTGCCAAAGGGTTGGTCATCGGTATGCCCTTCAATCATTACATTGATATCAGTATTTTTTTCCAGGACACCGGCAAGTTTTTTCAATGCCTGTGTACCTTCATCATTAATTTTAGTACTTCCTGTACCAAAAAGTAATTTTTCCTGCATTGAAATATATACTTTTCCATGTTTCCTGGTGACAGTCAATCCCTGTCCTTCAAACCCTATCAATGCAGAGGACACCTTATCTTTTATTGCCTGTACTATTGAATCTTTTCGTGAAAGCATGTTTTCCAGTTCGATAAGCCTGGCTTTTTGCGATTGCATTTCATTCCGAAGGTTCTCTAAATTCTGCTTCTTCGTGTCGATTTCCCGCTCGAGGTTTTTCAGCTTATCTTCACGTTGTTGCAGGTCTTCCTGGGTTTTTTGAAGTTTATCAAGCAATTGCCTGGTTTCACGCTCACTGCCTTTTAACAAAGATTCCTGTGATTCTTTAAGATTTAAATATTTGCTCCTCAGGTTTTCGCACTCTTCCTGCAGTTGTTTTAATGAATCCCTGGTTGCAATGCTGTCTTTTTGTAATTCAGCAAGATTTTGTCTTCCCATTTTCATCTGGGCTTTCAATTCAGTATTTTCAACAATTAATCTTTCTGTTCTTTTTTTCAGGCTGTCCCTGACTTGTTTGCAGTCTTCATGTTCGTTTTTTAATTCTGAAAACTGTTGAGGTGGAACACAAGAATAAATAATCAATAATAAAAGTATAATGGATGAAATAATCTCTTTTTTCAACATATTTAAAAAATTAAATGTTTAATAAAATACTTAACCAAAACAAATATAATGATTTCAAATCAATATAATAAAAAATAATTTCTAATTTTGAAAGTTATATACAATACAATGTATTAAAAATGTGGATGAATTGAAAAATTAAAAAATGGAAGATCATAATTTATTAAACAACATCAATACTCCTGAAGATTTAAAACATTTATCTGTAGGGCAATTACAACAACTCAGCGAGGAAGTCAGGCAGTTCATTATAGACATTGTATCACGAAACACCGGACACCTGGGAGCAAGTCTTGGAGTTGTGGAGCTTACCGTGGCATTACATTATGTATTCAATGCTCCTTATGATCAAATAATATGGGACGTGGGGCATCAGGCTTATGGCCACAAAATCTTAACAGGCAGAAAAGATGTATTCCATACAAACAGAAAATATAAAGGCATCAGTGGATTCCCAAAAAGAGATGAAAGCAAATACGATGCATTCGGGGTCGGGCATTCTTCAACATCCATTTCTGCAGCATTGGGCATGGCCATAGCCGCGAAAAAGAAAAATGAACACGACCGGAAAATTGTAGCTGTTATAGGAGACGGATCACTCACGGGCGGGGAAGCTTTCGAGGGCCTGAATAATGCAGGGCATCTGAATACCGATCTCCTGGTAATTCTCAATGACAACAACATTGCCATTGACCCCAATGTAGGTGCATTAAAAGATTATCTTGTAGACATTACCACTTCACAGGTATATAACAAATTTAAAGATGATATATGGCATATGCTGGGTAAGCTTAGTAAACTTGGCAAAAATGCCCAGCGTTTAGCCCAAAACATCGAAAACTCTGTAAAATCATTCCTGCTGAATCAAAGCAATCTTTTCGAGTCACTTAATTTCAGGTACTTTGGGCCTGTTGACTGCCATGATGTTGTGCAT
>CAYPTK010000263.1:0-3157 GCA_964413555.1 uncultured Bacteroidales bacterium
TAATCGTGTTTTATATCGATCTTTATCGTTTCGCGGTGAATTTTTCGGGTTAAAATTGATTACGTAAACAATGCAGATTAAATAATTTATCTTTATTTTGTATCAAATAATTTTAAAGAGTATTATTTTGTGAATTGGTTTAATAAAAAGCAATACAGACTGGGAGTTGTGCTAAGTGGTGGTGCAGTAAGAGGGATTGCTCATTTGGGAGTTCTGAAAGCATTGAATGAAAAAGGCATTTACCCGGATATTATATCTGGTGTAAGTGCAGGTGCAATTGCAGGCGTGCTTTATACCGACGGGTATAAACCTGAAGAGATATATGAAATGTTTCTCAATAAAAAATTAAATAATTTTTTTAAAGCCAAATTACCAAGCGATGGTTTTTTCACCATGAAAAGGATGTATGTTTTTTTGGAAGAAACATTAAGAGCCAAAACATTTGATGATTTAAAAATTCCTTTATTCGTTGCTGCCACGAATTATAATATAGGTGAAATTGAATATTTTTACAGGGGAACGCTTGTTGATAAAGTTATTGCATCTGCTTCCATACCTTTAATGTTTCAGCCCATTCGCATTGGCAATTACACCTATTTTGACGGCGGCATTATTGACAACCTGCCCCTTGCACCAATTCGTGATAAATGCAAACGTCTTTTAGCCGTGCATGTAAATCCTGTAGGTTATGAAGGGAAATATAAAGGCATGCTGAAAATATTTGGAAGATCCTTTCACTTAAGCGCGATAAGCGATATATACCTGAAAAAAGATCGTTGCGATCTGTTTATCGAGCCCTTTGATTTGAGGGAATACAGTCTTTGGGATATTTCAAAAGCCGATAAATTTTTTGAGATAGGATATCATTACACGTCGAAAATGTTGGAACAGGAAGGATGGGGTGAGTAACCGGGAATACTAATATGAACCCATAGCATCTCCAAAAACCCAGAAATCAGGGGGGATATAACATGGTGCCTGTCACTTCGCACATGGGATACCAGCATGAAGTAAGCTATTTGAGCTCAGGAAGATTTCAGGCGCTTGTTGAGTTTTTGTTTTTAGCAAGCGGACTTGAACAAAATCGTTTCGTACCCCAGTTATTATTTATGAATGGATTCAGAGATAACAGGACAGGGTTCGAGTTAGGTTTTGGTCCGCTTATAGAAATCATACATGTAGCTGACGGGTACTATGATGATAATAATAAATGGCATTTACCTGATGAATGGACAAATTTAAAACACGCGAAATTTTTATTGCATTATCTTTTTTCTCGTGTTGTCGCATTTTTCGAGCAGGTCTTTAAAAAAAATATACCTTAGTTTTTCAGAAACACCACTAATCAAGACTGATTTTTGGATTAAATGATTTAACCAGTTTCGCGTTTCAATACAAAAAGCACAGTTAGAACTGACAAGAAAATTGAACGTGTGATGCGTTATATAAGTTGCATGATGATTGTTTTTCGTGGCCAGTATTGTATTATTCCCGATTTCAATATCACTGATATATAATTGGAAGTTGTTGTTATCGGCATTTCCGTTTTTAGACGCTATATCTGCTTGTTTTTGAAACATTATAATTTCTTCTTTTAGCAAATCACATAATTGAATTGCATCTTCCCTGCTATGGAAAAGCCCTGCATCCCAGTAAAATTTAATTTGTTTTATTATGCTGTTTAAAATACCGTCTGTCCATATTTCAACCGAATTTATATTTCGATATGCTGAAAGTAATTGTTTCCCTGTTTCTAAAATATCGCCATCTAATAAATCAAATGAAAATTTTTTCGATTCATATTCAGGGATGTTTAAAACGGATTTCATCCAATAAAACATTTTAAAAGCAGCCAATCCGGGAAATTCAAAGTGATAAAACAAGGGGATATCTTCAGCTGCATATATAATATGCTTTTGATCAGCCTTAAGCAAAGCACTTAAATCCCTGTTGATGGAATTGAGATAGTTCTTAAAGTGTTCTATTCGATTCTCTAAGTAATTATATTGAAAGGTAACACTGTTAGAGTGTTCTAATGCTAACGAGTCTAAAGAAAAATGAAAACAATTACATAATTTCATCGCTTCATTTATAGAAAGATGGGTTTCTCCCCTGATCCTTCTGTATGCACTGTCCGTGCTGATTTCAAGAATGTCTGCCAGTTCATGAGCCAGGCTTTGTGAAGGAGACAGAATGCCCCGTATACGTTCAAGCAAAAGATGCTGAAAATGCTGATTGTTCATAATAACTGGTTATTTTTTTACATTTAATACAACTGATGAAATTTTAATTTGCAATATATTATTTTTTTTAAAAATGATTTGCATTTTTTGCAATTATTTTAAAAAAAATATAAAATAACACGTGATTTTTGCATTAATTAATAAGGCTTTTTTTATGGTTACGATTCGCCGTTTTTATTTAATAACTTCTGGTTTTATTTTCACATAAAATATTAAATGCTGTTATATATATTTTAAAATGATTAGGTTCGATTCATACGCAAAGTTTTAAAACTGTCTCAATATGCTAAGTTCACATGTGTTAGCTGATATAATTTGTCCTTTTAAGAGCTTTTGAGGCAGTTTTTTTTGTAGCTTAGCAAGCTAACAGTCTTCATTATTAAATGTTTAGTTCTTATTAAGATAAAGAAACCAATTGTCACCAGATTCACTCTATCGCTTTGTTTTTTTTAATTGAAAAATTAATAATTGATTAATATTTAGACAATTATAAATTTTATTACTTATTCACAGGTTCCAATTTAATATCATAATACACTTTGTCGTATTTTGCAACAGAACCGGTTAAAACATCAATACCAAAACCGATTATGTTAAAAAAGTTTAAAAAGTAAACCGGATTTATTTGTTTTTCAAGAGTTATGGTATGTGGATGGAATCCATTGTTCGTAAAAGTTACTTTTGTTAAAAATATCGAGCGTTTTACTTTGATTTCTTCCGGGGTATTGCCTGTATGTTTTTTGTTTATCTTTATTTTAGCATTTTCGGGTTCAGTATGAAAATAGACCTTATCATGCATCCCGGTAAATATTGTTGCACATCCTGTATTTGTTATGATTATTACTGCCAATAATATTATAGTTTTCATCTGTTTATTTTTAAATTTTCAATGGTCATATGGAACCGCATGATTA
>CAYPTK010000264.1:0-3152 GCA_964413555.1 uncultured Bacteroidales bacterium
ATAAAATTGGTGGAGTGTTTGTATTTTCAAGGCAGGTTTTTTTTAGGTTAAAAAAGAAAACAGCTTAGTTCAAAATTAGTAAATTTAAATAAAATACAAAATCCATGGTAAAAGTTTTATCAGGCACTACTACAATTTTCGTGGAAACGGTTATATGAGAATTCAGAATTCAGAAGTAAATGTCATGTCAATAATCTTGATGATTGAATGATGGAAATCATTAATTCGTTACGTTTGACCTAAAATTACATGTTAACACCAGTAAACCGCGCGTTTTGGGTTTTCCGAGCCTCGTTATCGAATATTATGATCCAAATGCTCGACTTTATAGAAGCCCCTTAACTTACAATTGAGAATAATTCGCGTAATTGGTTTAATTTTTCATTATGATTTACTTCATCGTACGAGGTCATTAATCCAGATATAAGCCGTTGTATTATCTTGATATTATCACAGGGGGTAAAAAACGACTTTTTTGTTGGAATTTTCAATTTTTCTATAAACAATTCCAATTCTTCACGGCTATATATAGTTCCCTTGTTTAACGGGTCAATGTAAAACAGGATATTATCCCGAAATAATTTCCCGTAGTTGTATTGATCAATATATGCCAATAAAAAATTATGGGGAAAATTCACTCCGTGAACAGGAATATCAAGTTTTTGGGCAATAATCAGATACAGGATCCCAACAGAGATATCATTTCCTTTTTTATTTTCAATTAACCGGTTAATATAATAATGATGAGGCATGTTCATATCTTTGGGAACAGCAGCAAATCCATGAATATCAAAGATAATACGGTTTAATATTTTCACTTTCTCCATTGCCGTAAGATTGTTATTCAATTCCAACCATACATCATGTTTTATCAAGTCAATGCCCCCCTGTACTTGTTTTACATCAAGTTCTGCATATTGATGTTTGGCAACTAAACATGCTCCTTCAAAAAGATTATGGCTATAATGGTTGATCCATCCGGACAAATCTTTTTGCGTGCTTCTGAAATGAATTTCATGGATAATATCGTCTATTCGTGACTGAAGTGATTCGTTGACCGAATATTCCCATGTTTTTTCCAATTCCGGAATAATATGTTTACCCTGGTTAATCAATCGCTCGGATACAACTGAATACACTTCATTATCCGGGTCATCAAGTAAATTGATTAGTGGTTTATATTTATCCGGTTTCATCATTTATAATTTTATTTTAAGGCCAGGTAGCTTGCCCCGCTAACGGCGGGGGAGCTCACCATGAATTTATATTTCTGATATTCAATTCACTATGAGGCAATTTAATAATCGTGCACGTGGGTGGCAATAGGTTTATCATTTTAAAATGCATCATTTTTATTTAAAGATAAAGAAAAATATAATACAATTAATTCATTATCCTGTTTAAAATATTTGTATATAATACTCAATATTTTTTATTTTTATTATTTTTACAGAGCTAAAATAATTGATTTTTTACTTAATTAAAGAAAAACTTTTCAACAAAATGCCAAAGAAAATCTTGTTTTGGTTAGCTGTGATCATCATATTAACAGGCATTCTTGTATTTACAAATGCAACCTTTATCACTATTGAGCCCGGGAAAAGAGGAGTGGTATTTAAAAAATTCACAGTCGGACTTGACAAAGACCAGATATATAAACCGGGATTTCATATAATTGCCCCGTGGAATGAAATGTATATTTATAATGTAAAAAAACAACAACGGGAACAAACATTAGATGTCCTGGATAAGAACGGGCTCTCCATAATCATGGACGTGACCATTCGTTTTAATCCAATGTATGACAAAATAGGGTATCTTCATGAACAATTTGGTAAAGATTATATAGATGAATTAATCATACCCGAACTCCGATCATCTGTAAGAAGTATAATCGGAAGATATTCAGCAGAAGAGGTGTATTCAACAAACCGAAAAGATGTTGAAGAAAACATTATACATGAAACCAAAGAGGCACTGGAAAAAAATAATGTTCACATGAATGCCCTGCTGATTAGATCCATAAAACTTCCGACAACAATTAAACAGGCCATTGAGAAAAAATTAAAAGAAGAACAGGAAGCGCTTGCTTATAAATACCGGCTAAAAAGAGAAGAATTGGAAGCTAAGCGGAAAAAAATTGCTGCAGAAGCCGAGGCAAGAGCAAATAACATTATAAATAGTAGTCTGACTGGCAATTTATTAAAAATGCGGGGAATTGAAGCTACAATAAAGCTATCAGAAAGTAATAACGCGAAAACCGTAATTATAGGAAATAATAAGGATGGTTTACCCATAATTTTAGGAAATCAATAAAAATTAAACAATGATAAATATAATGAATACAAAAAAAATACTTTGTTTCACGTTTGGTATAATATTTATAAACATTATTTCTTTGGCCCAATTTGAGCCGCGTCACGGTTTTTTTCTTGACGGGGGATACAATTTACCAGGATTCAATAAAGCATTTCCAATTGGCGCCTCGGTGGGGTACCGGTTTGAAAGGCCTATAGATAAAAAATATGATTTACGTATAGAAGGTAAGATCAGGTATACCGGGAGCAAATTAGGCATTCTCGATCATGCAGAATGTGCTAACTGCTACGATCCCGATTACAAAGAATATGATTTTTTATTCCTCCAGGCACCAATCGGTATAAAACAGGAAATGGAAAAAAAAGATGATTATACAATTTATATATCAGGCACGATCATTCCCACGATCATTATTAAAGATAAACTCAGGTATCTACATCCACAGCCTGAAGAAAACGAGATTTATCACCTTGAGCCCAATCAATCTGAATTTACTGAACATTATATAGGATCAACGTATAGTTTACAATGGTTACATTTAAATTTTTCCGGCGGGATTGAAATGGAATTGGAGGATGACTGGATACTCCAGGCAGAATTACAATGTTATTACAGTTCAATGAATTTGCTTAGTTTTAAAGATGACATGCTAACTTTTGGCATAGGTATTGCATTCATGAAACAAACCGAGTAATAGATCTTTTGCTGAAAATCAGCTATTAAGGTTGACTGATAACAACATTTTTTAAAATCGTGGCGTGGTTTGTTGAGAACATGGTTTAACCCAAAATATGCATTAGAAAATCTATTACACATTAAAACTACTTCAAAAC
>CAYPTK010000265.1:0-625 GCA_964413555.1 uncultured Bacteroidales bacterium
GTTATTTTTTTGGTTCCATTTCATGTAATAGCTCTTTGAGCATAAATAATGATTGGTATATCTCGAAGCAATCTGTTTTCAATGATTCGCCTTTATGCTCGAACCATGCCAGCACGAACAACACCTGGTCTATGTGGCGGGCAAGCTCCAAAGGGGTTGCAATGTCGGTAAACAAGGGTTCTAATACCTGGTAGTTGTAGGTTGGTGGCGTTTGATCCGGTTTTTGTTGGTTTTGTGCCATTGTTGATAAGTTTTTATATGTGTAACATATACCACAAAAGTAGAATTTATTTATTATTTTCCAAAATAATTCTTTCTTTTTTTGTAGAATATTATTCGCTATATTTACGTTTAATATTGAAAAACACTATACTTTTGTAGGATATGTTAAACATTGGAAGTAAAATAATAGAACTTCGTAAGCAAAAAAAATGGTCTCAATTAGACCTTGCAAAAGCAATTAAAGCATCAAGGGATATAATTGGTAAATATGAACGAAATGAAAACACCCCTTCTATAGAAATGGCTCAAAAAATAGCGGATGTTTTTGGGGTAACTATAGATTATCTTCTTGGGAAAAGTCATTTTGCAAAATATAACCAGGAAGCGATTAAAAGATTAGAAG
>CAYPTK010000265.1:635-3151 GCA_964413555.1 uncultured Bacteroidales bacterium
GATTAGAAGACATTGAAAATCTTGACGAAGACACAAAATCAAAACTTTTTTTTGTTATTGATACTTTCTTAAGGGATGCAAAAGCAAGACAAACATATTCAATATAAACTTAGAACATATGCAAACACTAACAATAGAACTTACAGGTATCAATTCTTTAAAAGCAATAAAAGATTTGGAACATAAAAATCTGATAAGAATTGTCAATGACATAGATTTCAGTTCTTATGCTTTACCTGGAGATCCCATCAGCGAAGACGATTTTAAGAAATGGATAGAATATGCTGAAAATTCTCCAACTGTAAGTATAACCGAAGCAAAACAAAAATGGGACAAGCAAAAGAAAGAATTAAAGAACATTTCTCGTTAAGAATATCCGATAACGCTATCCAAAACATAGATGATATTACCAGATATGTAGCTTTTATAAAACACCAACCATTAAATGCTATACGTGTCGGTGATAAAATTTATCAGACAATAAGCAATATAGAGAATAATCCTTTAGCTTTTCGGGAATGTGAAGAAATTCCGACCAAACATAAAATTTATCGTAAAGCTGTGTGCATGAGTTGGGTTATAATTTATAAAATAAAAGCCAATGAAATTGTAATTCTGGGAATTATCCATGCGAGCAGAAATAATTCAAGTATTAAAGGACTTCGGAAAATAAAATAATAATAATCAAAGCCTAATTAAATAAACCTCTTCTAATATCCAACATGTTACGAAAATTCGTAGGTTTTTAAAACACTTTTCCGTGGAATGTGCAGAGCAGATCATTTCCGGGGTATAATTTTTATTGTTGAATCATATCCAATCACTTCCTCTTTGTAATTTAAAAATTCCTTTCTTATAACCATTTTATTATTAAAATCATAATATAAATTAAAATCATGAAAAGGGGCATTTATATTTGGATAAGATCTCACTAAAAAAACAAAACACTTTTTAACATTTATATTACCATGCGAAAAATCTTTAATTATCGTATCTAGTTCTACAACAACCTCTGTTTTATTTTCATAATAAGAATACCAAACACTATCTTGTTCATTAAAACTCAATTCTAATGTTCCTTCTAACATAATTTTATCATCATAAATAATATCGTAAAATTTTAACTGTGAATTAATATTTTTATGTGTATTATATGTGCTATCAGTATAAAATACAAAACTTTTAAATATAGTATCATTTCTATAATTCAATACTATATCATAATAATTCTTCTTTTCCCAAATTTTATTAACTCTAACTTTTCTGACTATTTTTTCTTGAGGAACTTTATTTCTACTACATCCTACATAAAAAAACATTAAAAAGGTAACTATATAATTTATTATTAAGCTAATTATCTTCTTCATCTACCGTTTTATTTACTGTTGATTTATATTTTTCAATTAATTCCTTAACCTTGTCATCTCCATATTTTGTATTCAAATAATCCATTATATGTTCATCTTCAGAGTATTGTTTTATCATGTCGTTTACACTTTCTATTACCATTTTGTATTCTTTTTCTGGTAGTAGCTGCTTTAATTCTTTAAGGAACAAATTATATTCTTTTTTTAAACCAATAATAAATTTAGCATGATCTCTATCCCCTCCATAAGTTACCTTTGTTTTTCCGTCTTCTGTATAATAAATTTCAGTCAATTTTTCATAAAATCTAAAAGTTTTTGCTATTGCTTCATTACTTTCTATTCCTATTTTACTTAAAAGATGTTTGCTTATATCTATCATTCTTTGAAGATGAATGAACGCTTCATGTGCAAATGTTTCAGCAGTACGAATATCGTCTAGGTCATCAACCCATTGTCTTATATTAAATTGTAATATTAAACTCTCATTAATATCTGCAGCTGTAATTTTAGATATTTGAATAAATTCTTTTCCTCTTTTAAAACTCACAAAACATTGACCTCCAAACTTATTACCCTCAGATATATTCAGTATATGTTTTTCAAGTTCTCCACCTTTTCTAAAATTTGATATAAATTTTTCTCCCTGTACTGTAGAACTAAAAGCCAAGAATGCTGTTGATTCCAATATTGCATCTGAAACTTTCACAACATTTCCATCAGGATCAATAAATAAAATTGGATTATTCAATGCGAAACTATACCCTGAAACATCTGGATACATTTTTCTATAATTGTCTAATTTATACCACCTCCCTATCCTACTATCATAAATCCTCGCACCAAAGTCATAATGTGTTCCGGCAACATTGTGCCATGAGTCATCCCTTAATTTTCCATTAAACCCAAATTTATACCCTCCATTCTCTACCGTTTGTGCTGTGTTGGCCTGCCCCGGCATTTGGCTACCAAAGGGGTAGTAAGCAAAGCTTTGGGTTACATCCGCAGTCCACGTCCAGTTGTCTATACTTCCCGTGGTGGTAGTGGGTTTCCGAATATCAGATACCACAGCGCGAACGTTCCCCAGGTGATCCTGCTTCTCGCCAAAAATCACGCTGTCCATTTCATGCTCATATGTCACTGCTGTTGTAT
>CAYPTK010000266.1:0-3118 GCA_964413555.1 uncultured Bacteroidales bacterium
TTTTCTGCTCGCAGGTCCAGATAATGATTAAGGTGGCAATTTTTAAACGAAATATTGACAATGTTACTGTTTGTAAAAAGTATGTCCCCTTCTCCAAAGGTAGTATTGTCAAAAAATAATTCTGTATCAATAAACTGTACAAGCATAAAACTAAGGTTCCCTTTAGTAAACTGTGCCCGTTTAAAATTAAACCGTGAATTTATGATTTCACTGCCTTCAAAGTCCACGTCTGCATTACCAAAATAAGCCCTGTTAAAATTAACACGCCCGGTTCCCAGTTCCAATTTCCTGAAGTCTACTGTACCATCTCCAAAATTTGTACGTTCGAAAATTTTTTCTCCATCTCCAAACCGTGCATAATGAAAATCAACATTCCCATTTCCGAATCGTGCAATTTTAAAAGAAATTTCTCCATCATTAAAAAGTGTATTCACAAATGACACGTTCCCATCACTAAATTCAACATTAACGAATGATTTATTGCCTTTACCGAATTCAGAATATTGAAAATCTTTTTTCCCTTGTCTAAACACGGCATTTTTAAAATCTACTTCGCCCGTGATAAAATGGGTATTTGAAAAATCAACATTCCCATTTTCAAAAAACACGTAATTGAATAACACGCTCCCCTGGTCAAAAACAGCACCATGAAAAAGAATATTACCACCTGAAAACCGTGCATAACTAAAATCTATACGGTCATTGATAATTTTAGCAAACGAGAAATCGGTGTATTTTTCAGATTTAAAAAACGTTTTTTTAGCTGAGAACCCGTTCAGTATTACTGGTGCTTCTTTATCCATTTTCCTTTCATCCCTGTATTGTGAAAGAGAAAAATCTTCAACATAACATTCATCTAAATTGACGGGTTCTTTATTATCAATCATTTTAAATATGATATCCCGTGAATAATATCCAAATGTCTGTTCTTCCGTTATACCCGAATTTCTGATAAAGGACAATTCTGCTGTCCGGGGAATTTTATTTCCATCTTCAGTTATATATTCTTTATCAATGATTTCTATGTGTGTTATATATTCATTCATGTTTGACAAAACAAATTAAATCTAAATTTAAAATTGTATTTCGGAAAGATATAAAATTTTTACATGCTGGACAAAGATTAAAAACCAATAAAAACACCACCTTTAATTCCTGGCAATGAAAATCTTTCTTTCACGGTAGGATGTAAAATATTTTGATACTCAATACTCTGCCTAAACCCTGGCTGTAGATAAATTCCGAATGATTGATTAAATTTATAGGAAATCCTGAGGCCAACACTATAAAAAAAAACAATTTTTTTTAGCGAGTTGATTTTTTGTTTTGAATAAATATCCGTTTGCCCCGGAACAATGGTAGGGCCTGTTGTATTGACCAGGATACCAGTAATTAAATCACCATAAATGGAGATATCCCAGGGAGCTGTATTTAAAAAAGAATACCCGAAAGAAAAAGGTATTTCAAGATAAGTAAAGTAATTACGTGATTGATTCGAATTTCTTAAAATAACTGTATCAATTTGTTCAATATAAAAAGAATCGGTTGTTTCTACCCATCGATCATCAGTGATATAATACCATGTTGTATCACCTCCACTGTATTGAAAATAAGTTTCAACAGTGTCTTGCACCCAGTATCCCCCTGTATGAATATTATAATATGAATTATCTTCTGTTTTTTTAATTTCTGGAAAATCAACTGATTGGATGAATTGCAGGTAATAAATTCCTGTTCCAAAATGGACCTGTTTTTGTCTTCTCAAATAGGTCAATCCAATAATTCCCGCGATTATTGGTGAGGTGCTTTGTTTATATTGTTCTAAAAATAAATCCGTTTCAGATGAATTGAGATATACAGAATAAGGAACAAATACACCTGTTTCAACATTAAAGAAATTTTTCAGTGGAATATATCCCTTTTCAGGAGGTAATATCATTGTCTCGTGGGAAATGCTGTCAGGAATTACATTAAATATTTTGCTGTCTTGTTCAATATTAAGCGACCCTGATTCTTTAGGTTTCATTTCACGTGTATTAATTGCTTTTCTTTTAGATATCCATGTAGTATCGTATTCATAAATTATCTTTTCGTGTTTAACAGTGTCGTACACGTAAATGACATTAGTATCTGAAGAGTTATCATTCGTCTCCCGGGAATAAGATAATTCAATTACAAAAATTTGTAATAAAATAAATATCAATAAATTATAAACAGAAGGCTTCAAGTGGCGGGACCCCATCATCGTGTGCAAACTTTTTTTATTTAATCGTATCGACTACCTGTACTTTAATTCTTTTATAAACAGTATCATTTATAACTATTTTTACCGTGTCTTTAGTTCTTTGGACAGAATTTAATTTTTGTCCTTTTAATTTATAGTTTGTTTTATGATGAGCACTGTCATTATTAATAAATGCATCCCTGGCATTTGTTTTTATTTTTGCACTTTTTTCTTTATCCGGTGATATAATCATATAATCTAATGAGTCATTATTTTTTGCATATTGCAATGTAAAAGTAGAATCGAATGAATTTTTAAATTCATTTTTATTTGTTTCCATAGTTGTAGAATCTTTCAGGTTTAAATGTTCGTTAATTTCAATCATATTTTGATGATTAAAATTAATAAAAAAATATAAAGAAACTATCACGGCTACAGATACATAATAAATATTAACCCGGTTCCATTGATACCTGAAAAAATTAAGATAAGACAATTTTCTCTCCAGACGTTTCTTCACCTGTTTCCCGGGATCAACTTCCAGGTTTCCGATCTCGTCTATTAAGAATTTATTTATATGTTCAAAATCATTCTTCATTCGCTATTTTTTCTTTTTGCTGAATCAGTGTATACAAGTTTTTTTGTATTTTTTTGCGTGCCCTGAGTAATTTTGATTTGGATGTGTTTTCTGTTATATCAAGAGATTGAGCAATTTCTTTATGTTTATACCCTTCAAAGGTATAAAGGTTAAATACTATTCGCAACCCTTCCGGTAGTTCATTGATGACAGCAAGTATTTCTTTTTTCTCCAATGCTGCATCATAAATAGTCGCGCGTAAGTCTTTACGCGTCAGATCATCGTTTTGTTCAGGCTCAGGGTTGGCATCTATTTCT
>CAYPTK010000267.1:0-3113 GCA_964413555.1 uncultured Bacteroidales bacterium
TTTTTGAAGTAATTCATTTTAAAAAAATCAATAATTTTAATTAATAGAAGTCCCCTTCATATTAAGCCTGGAAAAATTGAAAAAGTTTTGCTAATGTTTAACTTTTTATTTATTATTGACTTCTCTTTATCATTCAGAAGTAAAAAGCATTTTTTTCACTATAAAAAACATAAAAAACAATGAAAAATGAATTTGGAGGTTTACAGGCGAGGATAAACAAAGGAAAATTATGGGAGTTTACAGATAAAAATGATGGTTCATTTGTTGCACCGAGTGCAGAAATGGTATCCAGAATCTATTTCCCGTTGCTTAACAGGCATGGAATGAAATGCTCCATAACACCAGAATTTAAAGGGGATATTTGTTCTGATTTTCTTCATTACCACTCCATTCCAATTGTAACTGAGGATTTACACCGTGTAAATAACAGCCGGAATTTCTGGGTATATATAGAAGGGAAGATTCCATGGTCTGTCACGGGTTTTAGTGCTTTTTCAAAAGTTGATAAATGGATCAATGAAACCGAATCTTCCGAGGTACAAGGGGAATTAGGTTTGTTTCATTTAACAAGAGAGAATAAAGACATGGGATTAAAAGCAAAAACAACTGCTTTTGTCCCGCATGCAGAAGATTTTATTGAGATCATAAAAGTAGAAATTGAAAATACCGGAACGGATGCTGTAGAATTTTTTCCAACAGCAGCCATCCCTGTTTACGGACGCGGTGCCGATAATTTAAGAGATCATAGAAATGTAACGTCCATGTTTATACAAAATTATGAAGAAAAACATGGTGTTAGTATCAAACCCCGGATCAATTTTAATGAATTCGGGCATAGTAATAATGATGTTTATTATTCCGTGCTGGGATTTGAAGAAGATGGTAGTTCTCCTGCTGATATCATCCGCACTGTAAAAGAATTTGCCGGTGAAGGCGGGAGTTTGGATGCACCTGAAATGGTATTTAAAAACCTTGACGCACCTGCTGTTGAATATGAACAAATAGATGGTTTTGAGGCTATTGGAGCTTTAAAATACAAAAAATCAACGCTTAAGCCGGGTCAGAAAAAAACATATATCATTGTAAATGGTATTACAAACGACCGGGAAGACGTGAAAAAATGGGTTAATACTTACGGCACGTTAGAAAAAACAAATGAATACGAACAAAAGACCAGGGAATACTGGCAAAAGATCATTAATGAAGTGAGCTTTGAAACAAATAATACCGAATTTAATAACTGGGTACGGTGGATTAATTTCCAACTAATATGCAGGCAGGTTTATGGTAATTCATATCTTCCTGATTTTGGATATGGCAGAGGCGGACGTGGATGGAGGGATTTATTTTCAGACCTTCTCTCCATTTTTTTAATTGATGCTGAAAGTGCACGTACTGAAATCATTAATAATTTTCTTGGAATACGTGTTGACGGGACAAATGCAACAATTGTCGGGGAAAAGCCCGGTGAATTCGTTGCAGACCGGAATAATGTCCCCAGAACCTGGTGTGACCATGGTTCCTGGCCTTTTTTCGTGTTAAATTTTTATATGCAGCAAACCGGTGATTTTGATGCATTATTTAAAGAAATTCATTACTGGAAAGATCAATTAATCTACAGAAGTAAAAAAGTTGATGAACAGTGGGATGAAAACCAGGGAACAATGCAGAAAACCACTGATGGAACGATTTATAAAGGGACAATTCTTGAACATACATTACTTCAGCAATTATGTTCATTTTATAATGTCGGAAAGCACAATAATATTTTACTCGAGGGGGCAGACTGGAATGACACCTATGATATGGCAAGAAAAAAAGGAGAATCTGTTTGTTTCTTTAACTGGTATGCCAATAATTTAAAATCCATTGCTGATGTACTTCAATATTTAAATGAAAACAAAGGCCTTACAAAAGTTTCGTTAATGGACGAAATGTTTTGTCTTCTGGATACATTACCCGGACAGGAAAAAGTAGATTATGATTCGTCTACTGCTAAAAAAGAACATTTGTTAAATTATTATAGCACGGTATCTCATACCGTGAAGGGATCTAAAACTGACGTTGACGTGCATGATCTTGTAACAGATTTAAGGACGAAATCAGACTGGATATATAATCATATCCGTTCACAAGAATGGTTGGAAACAAAAGAAGGATATAAATTTTTTAACGGGCATTATGACGATAATGAGAACCGGGTGCATGGCGATCATCCGAAAGGAGTCAGGATTGATTTGACATCGCAGGTATTGCCAACAATTTTTGAAACTGCTACAGATGAACATATCCCTGAGCTTTATAAATCGGTTATACATTATTTAAAAAGTCCTAAAGGAGGTTTGCATCTATGTTCTAACTTTCATGAAGACAAAATGTACTTTGGCCGCCTGACTGGCTTTATTTTTGGACACAAAGAACATGGTGGTATTTGGATGCAACAAAATGTAATGTTTATATATGGTTTGTATAAAAGAGGTTTCGTGAATGAAGGATATGAGGTGTTTAAGGATGTATATAAGCTCTGTAATGATTCTGCCACTGCTAAAATGTTTCCCGGAATTCCTTCATATTTTGAAAAAGACGGGAGGGCTTCTTATTATTATTTAACCGGTTCTGCTACCTGGCTAATTCTCGGATTAGTTACTCAAATGTATGGTATCAGAGGTGAAGCCGGGGACTTATGTTTAAATCCCAAAATTGTAAAAGAACAATTTGGTGACCAGGGAAGCACCACGATCAATTGTAATTTCCAGGGGAAATCTATCAGACTCACTTACGTGAATAAATCGAATAAAGAATGGGACGAATATAAAATAGGCCAGGTTTCACTTAATGGAGAAGCCCTGGATTTTTCATCTCCTGAAAATTCAAAAGCAATTATCAAAAAAGGAGTTGTTTCGGATAAATTTAAAGACAATGATATCAATGAATTGCATGTTGGCCTACAGTAGTTGATATTGCTTTTTGAAAGTTGGAAGTATAGAATTTGAAAGACAAGACAAGTCTTTCATTTCTATCTTCCGATTTCTCGTATATCTTTTACTATTTTGTAAGGATTAACCCGAAAAATTCACCGCAAAACGATAAAGATCGATATAAAACACTATTAA
>CAYPTK010000268.1:0-3090 GCA_964413555.1 uncultured Bacteroidales bacterium
TAATAGTGTTTTATATCGATCTTTATCGTTTTGCGGTGAATTTTTCGGGTTAATGTGTAATAAATTTTCTAATGCATATTTTGGGTTGAATGTTTTTGAACACCTGCGATGTATGGATACGGGTACATCCAACATTCAATATCTAAAACTTATACAGGTCAAGAAAAACAGGCAAATGGTCACTATATCCTTTATTATAACGATACCCCAGGTATGTTCGGAACGGTTTATAACCGACGTGTGAGTGGTCTCGTTCCAGCAGGAATTTTTCACGAAATACACCAACGCTTTTTTTACTTGTATGAAGGCCTGATGAATCAAGCAGGCAAAAACCCGAAACAATAAATTGATCGAGCATGTTCCAATGTCCTTTGTATTTATAAGAACCGGCACGTGTATTCGCCTGTAAATACCCGGATAAATTATATAGTTCACCACGATGTATATTTTGAAGTTGGCTGTTGGCTTTAAGTATATCCTGAATACTCTTATTTTCGGGCTCATCATTATAATCACCCATGACAATAATTTTCGCGTACGGGTGAACAGACAATACAGAGTCTATATGTTTTCTTAACATGCTGGCTGCATATACCCTTTTGGGTTCACTGGACAGCCTTCCTCCATACCGTGAAGGCCAGTGGTTAACAAATAAATGAACCGTGTCTTGCAATAAAATACCTTTTGCATAAAGAATATCCCTGGTTTTTGATCCCGTGTCAAACGGAAATTGAAGAGAAATAAACTCATTTTTCAGCAACGTGAATTGGTCGTTTAAATATAATAGTCCAACATCAATTCCTCTCCAGTCAGGTGATTCTTTATGTATAACCCGGTAATTGTATTTTGATAACGGGGTCTTGTAGATCAGGTCAATCAATACACCTTTGTTTTCAATTTCACACAAACCAATGAGTTCTGGTGGTTCTTCCCCTCCAACCGCGGCAGCAACTTTGTAGATTTTAACGAGTTTTTGTTTATACTTGTATTCATCCCAATGCCTGTGAGCACCCGGCAAAAATTCTTCATCTTTATGATCAGGATCGTCTCGTGTATCAAATAGATTTTCAACATTATAAAACATGACGCGTGCATCACCACGTTGCAGCATGTACATCCTTTCATTATTTATAAATGAATCCGGTTTTTTCTTGATTTGATTTGTAAAACAAGAAAAAAATACTATCGCGGTGATCATACTGATCATGATTACTACAAGATAACCTTTATAAAATCTATTTTGAACTTTCATATGCTCCCAGGTCAGGTTCACCATCCAATAGCCTGTTATTCTTTAAATAATCTGCAGGATATTGTTGTGCTGATTGATAATCTCCTTTGTCAATAGCGATTGATATCGAATCAAGCTGAAAATCCTGGTCTTCGACTGAAACAAAATCAGGATTTTCATTAATTATCGGGTCAATAAAATGAGCTGTATTGTCTAAATCCAGCTTTTCTTCATTTGCTTTTAATAAACAATGATCAAATACATAATACAAGGCCCTGCTTTCATCAGTTTCTCCAATTTCTAATTCGCTTTGATTATATCCATGTACAATGCTGTTATAAAACAATACGTTCATATCATCAGAAATATGTTGATTGCCAAAAGGAACTTTATTGGTTATTAACACTGAAGGTTCATTTCGAAGGGAAAATTGATAATAATTGGCAATGGTTGAATGATAAAAAGTATATGTACCGCCATTCCATAAATGAACGGCATAGGTTCCGCAATTGGCAACAACAAGGTTCGCCGAGGTGATTTTAGCATTGCAGGCAGATATGCCTGCATAGGTCATATTTTTGATCATGCAATTATGCAGATATATTTCAGGATTGGCCGTATCATTGTCAGGAGGCTCATAATCACCTATCTGAAGCCCCAATACGCCGTTCCTGATCTCCGTGTATTGCAATTGATTATCTTTACTGCTATTGGAAAAATATACACCGCCCCATTGCCCGGGAATATCTTCATAATCCTCGTCCAGCCTGCTGCCCGTGAAAATCACCGGGTTGCCTGGTGCACCAGATGCATGGAGTGTTCCTTCAATATTTAGTTGTGCATTCCTGTTGAAATAAAACTTAGTCCCTGAATCAAGTTGCATGACGATCCCGGTGTCAACAGTAAATGAATGTCTTATTAAAAAAGGTTTATCGGCAGGCATAAGCGAATCATTCCTGAGTTCATAACGATCAATCAAATATACATCCTGTCCATAAGCTATCAATTTAATATCCTGTATTTTGTTATTCGTGATAAAGACGATGGAATCTTTTTCAAGCATCTCATTTTTACCCGGGTCAATGGTCACCTCTACGAAAATATACATGCTGTCTTTTTCCCGAAGTGCAATATCATCTACCTGGTGGCTTTGAATCCCGTTAATATTCAGACGGAAATCAGATGACTTGCCTCCTGCCAAAGAGATTGTTGAGATATTAATATCCTGTTTAAGCGGATTGTATACCTTGAATTGACGTGTTATACTTCCAATACTGCTGAAGATCGTATCAAAATGTACCGTGTCGGTTGAAAACATAAGCCCTTTCCCGTTTTCTTCAATGATTTCTTCTTTCGTACAGCTTACTATAATCAACAATAACAGTCCTGGCAAAAAAAGTTTTTGCAATATTTTCATGCTCTGTTCACTTATTTAAATAAATAAACCCCAAAGATAAAGATCATTTGGCGATTCTATTTTATAGTAACGCAATTTATTTAAATAAATTAAGTCTTAACTAAAATTTCGTGCAGAATAAATCAATATTTTTACCACGGGGAGACAAATTATTTTAAGAGTACTTCAAATAATTTGCAACTTTTAATTTTTAAACTTGTCTTTAGAAAAAAACAATTAAAAATACATTGAGATATCAATCTGCAGACATAGATAAGCTTTTGATTGAAGATGCTTTGAACGGAAATGAAAGGGCTCGTTTCGAGTTATATTCTAAATACTCCAAAGCCATGTTCAATATTTGTATCAGGTTCTTAAAAAAAACAAATGATGCAGAAGATATCTTACAAGAAGTATTTATTGAAGTATTTAACAAATTGCACACGTTCAGGTTTGATTCAAC
>CAYPTK010000269.1:0-3076 GCA_964413555.1 uncultured Bacteroidales bacterium
GCCCCGTAAGGAAGAATGACTGTACCGGGGTTAGCGGACATTATGGACAAACACTTCTATAATTCCATATCCTTTACACCTTGCTTTTTCTTTGCTAATCATGTGAATCATTTTATTCGAAAAGCGGTGTACTCAAATACCGTTCCCCTGTATCCGGCAGGATAACCACAATCATCTTACCTTTGTTTTCAGGTTTTTTGGCAACTTGACTTGCCGCGTAGGCTGCTGCACCGGATGATATACCGGCTAAAATACCTTCCTGTTTCATCAATTGTTTTGCCGTGTCCATGGCATCTTCATTGCTTACTTTCACAATTTCATCCATGATGGAAGTGTTGAGTATACCAGGGATAAACCCGGCACCAATGCCCTGGATTTTATGGGGGCCTGAATTCCCACCTGACAGAACAGGGGAACCTTCCGGTTCTACAGCCACGGTTTTAAACCCATCTTTCTTTTGTTTTAATACTTCGGAAACCCCGGTAATGGTTCCCCCGGTTCCAATGCCGGCAACTAAGATATCTGCTTTCCCGTCTGTATCATCCCATATTTCATTGGCCGTGGTTTGCCGATGAATTTCCGGGTTGGCAGGGTTTTGAAATTGCTGCAAAATAATGGCATTCCCGATTTTTTCTTTTTGTGCCTCTGCTTCTTCAATCGCTCCTTTCATGCCTTTTTCGGCAGGTGTCAGGACCAATTCGGCACCAAAGCTTTTCAACAGCTTTCTGCGTTCAATGCTCATGCTTTCGGGCATGGTCAGGATGAGTTTGTATCCTTTTACTGCACTTACATAAGCAAGAGCAATGCCCGTGTTGCCACTCGTGGGTTCAATGATGGTGGTGTCTTTGTTGAGCAGTCCCTGTTGTTCTGCTGCATTGATCATGGAAAATCCAATCCTGTCCTTTACAGAACTAAGCGGGTTGAATGATTCCAGTTTGGCAATGATGGTAGCATTGTCTGCCCCAGGGAGTTTGTTTAATTTGACCATGGGGGTACGGCCAATGAGTCCGGTGATGTTTTCTGCAATTTTCATACGTGTTGTTTTTAGGGTTTACATGTTAATTATTTAAATGATGAATAAAATGAAATTCGTTATATACAATTAAATTTGATAATCTTGTCCGGTATGCTGTTCTCTTAATGCTTTTTGTTTTGTTGCCAATGCTGACAATGTTTTATTTTGCATGTTCTTGATGATGACATTATTTAATTCACACCAGTAATCATGCACGGGACATGTTTCCGAATAATTGCATTCATTTCCTTGTTCCAGGCATTCCACAATTTTTAGACGGGCATTGAAAGCCTGGAAAATGTCATATACCGAAATATCATCTGGAGAAGCATTCAGGACGTACCCGCTTTTTTTGCCTCCTGCATTTTTAATGAGACCGGATGCTTTTAGCGAGGCAATAATCTGATCAAGGTATTTCTCGGAGATATGCTGCTTTCTCGCGATCTCTTTTTGTAAGATCCCGCTGTTATGCCCCATTTGATGCAAGGTTATTTCAATCATCGTGCGAATGCCGTACCGTGTTTTTGTATTGACTTTCATGAATTTGTATAATTTTTAAATCTTTTACTTAATAATACAACCAATCCTATAAGATTAGTAGGGCAAATATATATAAAAAAACCAGGAATAACAAATAATATTTTATTTTTTTGAAAAAAATTGATAAATTGTATTGAAATAAAAACGATTAAACCCAAATACCATCACGATGAACCAACAAACAAGACCATATTCATGGAGGGTTTCCATGTTTGCAGCCAGCTTTTTTTTAAGCCTGGCATTGCTTTTTTTTAGCTGTGAGAAAAAAGAGAAAGAAGAAGAGAAAGATGATACAGAATTTCATGATCCTTTAGCGAATCCTCATGATGGCCCTGCTGCAGGCAATCCCAATGGGAATTATGTAATCCCTGCAGAGGCACGGGCAGAAGATATTTCCACTCCCGACCATGTGATCGGGGATGGCACACCCGAAAGTTGCACGGCGCAGGATTTTATTGATGCAGTTGCACGAGGAGGTGTAATCGTGTTCAATAGTGGCAACAAACCTGTCACCATCACCCTTGATAAACCGGCTAAGGTATTCAATGACGCGGATCCGGATATCGTGATTGACGGGGGCGGGCTTGTCACCCTGAGCGGGGGCGGGAAGACCCGGATTTTATACATGAATACCTGCGATAAAGATCAGAAATGGACGACTTCTCACTGCCAGAACCAGGATCATCCACGGCTTACAGTGCAAAACATTACCTTTGCCGATGGCAATTCCACGGCTGATAAAGAATACCAGGGAGGCGGTGCCATCTTCGTACGCGGTGGCCGCTTTAAAGCTGTCAACTGCCGTTTTTTCAACAATGCATGTTACAGCAAGGGGCCCGACCTAGGAGGGGGCGCGTTAAGAGTCTTGAGTCAACACGAGGATAAGCCTGTTTATATTGTCAACTGCACGTTTGGAGGCGCGGAAGGATATGGGAACTATGGTTCGAACGGTGGGGCGCTGAGTAGCATCGGTGTTTCATGGACAGTCATTAACAGTTACTTTGCTTACAATAAAGCCATTGGCAACGGGGGGAATCCGGCAAAAGAAGGAACACCCGGTGGAGGCAGCGGCGGTGCCATCTACAATGATGGCAATACCATGACATTGACAGTCCTCGGGAGCCTCATTGAAAACAATGATGTTAATGCCTACGGGGCTGCCATTTTTTTCGTGAGCAACGACCACAGCGGGGATATCAGGATTGATAGTTCAACCATCCGTAACAACACAGGCGGGTCATGGTATCCGAAATATGAAGGGATATCCATGCATGGCGATACCAAATGCGAGGTGACGAATTCTACAATTGAGTGAGGAAGAAGTCGTGTTCGTGTTTGGCTATAAAATTAATTGGGCGGCCTCATTTTACATTTAAGAATTTAAAAGACCAATTTATTTTTTTTAAAGGTTCTACCACGAATTTAATGATAACTTGCAATTTGTTTCCAAAGGGTTTCCAGGGTTTTCCCCGTTGTCCGTAGCGTCCACGCTACGGACTTTCAAAGCACTTGCATTAAAAA
>CAYPTK010000270.1:0-3053 GCA_964413555.1 uncultured Bacteroidales bacterium
ATATTTTTGAATTTTATTCGTGTTTTAATTTGTAGATCAGGTATTTTTATATTTTCTATCTATGTGTGATTATGATTTTGTTTATTAATTCTTCAAAGTTTATCTTTCAGCTGTATGTTTTCTTTTGCATTTTCAAATGCCCATTCATTATTATCAATTCCAATGATTTCTGAACTGCCTTTTTTTGAAGCTAATATTGATAAAATACCAGTTCCACATCCCATGTCTAACGTGGTTTTGTCATTAAAATCAATTAAAAGCATTGACTCGAGAACCAACACGGTGGATAGATGATGTCCTGTTCCAAACGACATTTTTGGTTCAATAATTATTTCGTGAAGGATTGCCGGATTCCCATAATGAAAAGGAGCTCGTATGTAGACTTCATTGTTGACCAGGACGGGTTTGAAATTTTGTTCCCATTCTTTGTTCCAGTTTTTATCTTTAACATGTTGATATTCATAACTGATCTTGTTGAAGATATCTGTTTTTATGAAATCAAATGTACCGTTTGAAAGGTCAATATTCTCTTCCCTGACATATGCTTTTAATCCTTCTTTTGTTTCCCAGAAGGTATCGAAATCGATTGCTGATAATTCAGCTATTAACCTGTCTTTTAAGTTTTCTGTTCCGGTTTTATATTTAAAGCTAAATTCTATAAATTTATCCACGGCAAAATTTTATTAATTAAAAACACTACATGTTTTAGGCAACCCCGTTGATAAGGTATTAGATGTGATGTTAAATTTATAATATAATCAGGATCGTGCAATGATCCTGATTATACAGGTTATTTATTCATTATGCATTGACGATTCCTAAAAAATCATCGGCTTTCAGTGATGCTCCACCGATAAGTCCGCCATCTACATCCGGGTTTTTAAATAATTCAGCAGCATTAGAGGGTTTGCAGCTTCCACCATACAGGATGGTTGTATTTTCAGCGATATCTTTCGAGTATTTTCGAGCGATTTGTTCACGAATAAATTTATGCATTTCCTGTGCTTGTTCCGGTGTTGCTGTTTTACCTGTTCCAATTGCCCATACAGGTTCGTACGCTAAGATGAGTTTGCTGAAATCATTTTCTGAAAGATCAAAAATTCCTTTTTCCAGTTGTTGCCGAATAACAGATTCCTGGATGTTTTGTTCCCGTTCTTCCAAAAGTTCGCCGATACAGAAAATGGGGATGAGACTGTTTTCTAAAGCCAACTTTACTTTTTTGTTGAGCGTGTCGTCCTGTTCATTGAATATAGTTCTGCGTTCCGAGTGGCCAATGATAACGTATTTAGCCCCTGTAGAAGCAATCATTTCAGCTGATACTTCACCGGTATAAGCACCAGAAGTTTCTGAAGCACAGTTTTGCGCACCTAAAAATACAGTTGTATTGTTTACAATTTTAGATACTTCATCCAAATGTATAAAAGGTGTGCACAGTATCACTATTCTGTCATTTGTTTTATTTTTAGAAAGAGAACTAACACTTTGTGCTAAATCAAGACCTTCTTTAAGTTTTTTATTCATTTTCCAGTTTCCGGCTACTATTTCTTTTCTCATACGGATATTGTATTTTGATTTTTAAATTTGTTTCCGGCTGCAAATATAGAAATTATCTTTTTTGATATCGTGTTTATTTGCAAATATTTCTCTTAATTTCAATAAACGTGAGTATTATAAGAATTAATACCAGGCTAAATATGACGGCAATACGATTTTCGTATTTGTTCCGGTACTCATTTAACAGGTCTGCAAAATAATGTTCATCCATTTGTTTTGTTGTCGGGATATCATTGTAATGCCATTTTCCCACTACTGTCCCGTTTTTTAAAAGTACCAATCCCGGGTTGGAACGGATGATTGTTTTCAGCGTGATTTCATCTGCTGTATAAAACGTGGCATCCAATTGAAATTCTTCTTTGATTTTTTTGATTTCTTCACGACTGGAAGATGTTAATGCATAGAATGAATATATAGAGGATTGGTTGCATAATTCGATGATGTCTTTGGATTTTTTATACCCTTCTGCTGATCCGCCCGTTAAATCATATGATATCAATAAGAATGAATAATTTTTGTCAGCCAGAATTTTGTCTTCAATATCTGCCCCCTTGGGAGAGGTGATGTTAAAATCATGAACAGGAGGAATATATCCTTCTGATATCTGTTTGTTTTCATATTTTACAAACGCCCAATTGGCAGTATCTTTCCATGGATAATTTTCTTCATCAAATTTTTTTACTTTACCGGTGTTTTTGTTTTGGTAGTAGAAAATGGTTTCATATTCAGCTTCCGGGGCATCTTCAGGCCTTGTCATTTTTTCAGGAAGATATGAACCGATATGATACGGGCGGTAATCCATTATCGGGAGATGCTTGTAATTATACCAGCAAAAGATGAAAAACAGTACTGTAAATGTTCCGGCAATGCCCCATTCGGTTGTTTCTTTGTAGAATACAGGATAGTTATCTTTATTAAGAAAAATAAATACTACCAATGCCATGATCACCAGGTTTTTCAAAAATGTTTCCCAATTGGTCATTATGAGAGCATCTCCAAAACATCCGCAATCACTGACAGGGTTAAATATAGCCAATATAAATGTCAATACGGTGAACCCTGCCATGAAGACCAATACAGCCCAGCTGAAGAACCGGGTTCTGATACCCCAAAGTAATGCAACTCCTATTACAAATTCTGCAATACTCAAAAAGAATGATAGCGGGAATGCCATGAATTCTAATTTCGGCATGCCAAACGCTACAAAATAATCTACGAACTTATATTCAGACCCGAGCGGATCAATTCCTTTTACAAAAGCTGAAAAAATGAATACAGCACCCACTAATATCCTGCAAGCTATTCTTAATATTTTCATTATTAATTATTTTTTAAGTAAAACATGTTTTGCATTAAATTCAGTATTGCTAAAGTATAAATTTTATTAATATGATGCACGTGTTCGTGAAAAAAATTAGATTTAATCTAAATAAACATCATTGTTTTAACCCAAGTACTATGAATGAACAAATTCATCCAGGCTAATAAAAATGGGGATG
>CAYPTK010000271.1:0-3042 GCA_964413555.1 uncultured Bacteroidales bacterium
CATACATGATGACTGTAAACAGCCACACCACCATCATGTTAAACCAGTACGTGTCTATATACATCCCGGCTATGTGTTTTTGGGGTGCATAAAAATGACCACGGAAATCCAGTGCATTCCTGGGAATCGGATTAAAGAAGACGGGGTCTACCTTCCGGTATAAATGGCCTTTGTACTCCACGATTTTATTGTCTTCGAGCACCTTTTTCACGATGTCGGCTATATTATCATTGTGGTACTGGTTTTTGACGCGTGTAAAATGCTCGCTGTCTTTTTTCATCCAATACCCGATCATCTTTTGTTTACGCTTGTTGTATTTGCTGAACACCTCGCCATAAAATTTATCCAACAGGTCGAAATACCGGCTGATGCCTGCCGCCCTGGTAAGGTTGAAATCGTCCGGTGAGCCATTTTCCAACGCCGGACAGTCTATAAACGGCGTGATGCAGTGCTCTTTGACATATTCGTTGTGCAAAAGCCCGAAACTATATCGTGTCTCCGTTAATGTATCGTGGGTTTCGTATTCCTTTTTGCATTGTTCCAGGTGCTTTCGCAATTCAGGCAGGTAATACACCCGCTTGTAATCCGAGTTGTTGATCTTTTTTTCTACTTCATAAAACTGGCGTTCAAACATATTGTTTTTGTATTGGTTCACCATCAGTGCCTCATACGTCCACTTGGTAGGCATGAGCTCGGCGATCACTGGCACCCGTCCCACGCTGCTGATGTGGCGGTTGAGCTTGTCAAAGTCGAACATGGCCCCGCTAAGGATCATCATGGGGATCATCACCAGGGGGATCATGATGTAGATGGTGACCACCGAGTTGAACGAATCCGATATATTCAACCCCAGCAGGTTGGCGAAGGCAGCCGTGGTAAACAGGGCAAACCAGTAATAGAATAACATGCCGCGGATCTCCAGGATGCTGTTGGCTATGATCACGAACGTGAAGGCCTGGATAGCCGATAATAGTAACAATATTAAAATTTTGGAGACCAGGTAGCTCGAACGGCTGAGGTTCAGGAATTTTTCACGCTTCAACAGCTTCTGGTCCCTGTATATCTCTTCGGCACTTTCTGTTAATCCCAAAAATAATGCTACAATGAGTGCCATGAAAATAAAACGGGCAATGTTCGCGTTTTCACGGAAAATATAAACACTGGACGAGGGGTCTTCGATATACCGGGTGATGAAAGCAAGGATAAAAGCAAGCACGGGTGCTTCCAACAGGTTCAGGATAATGTACTGACGGTTGCTGATCTTGGAAAGAAAGTCCCGGGATGTATACACCCGGAGCTGTTTGATCCACCCCGGGATTTTCAAGGCCTTGGGCATGCTTTGGCATTCTTTTTTCTTTTCTTCAAGCGGGATGTTTTCATGAAAATATTCTTCCCATTTTTGGGGTGAGATTTTCCGCTTCCCGGTGTATTTCCCGAACTCATCCACCACCCGGGCTTCCACGATGTTAAATATCAATTCGGGGTTGACATTCCCGCAGGTGGGGCACTCGCCTATATCACTGTTGATCTGGGCATCCATCTTTTTGAAGTACATCACCGCTTCGATGGGATTGCCATAATAGATCACGCGCCCGCCCACGTCCAGGAGCATCATGTTGTCGAACATCTTGTATATCTCTGACGAGGGCTGGTGGATGACCACGAACACCAGCTTGCCTTTAATTGACAGCTCCCGGAGCAGGTCCATCACATTTTCTGAGTCTCTTGAAGAAAGGCCTGTCGTGGGCTCATCCACGAATAATATGGACGGCTCCCTGATCAACTCCAAGGCGATGTTCAACCGCTTACGCTGGCCTCCACTAATCACTTTTTTTATGGGTGAGCCCACTTTCAGGCCTTTGTATTCAAGCAACCCCAGGCTGTCGAGGGTTTTATCTATGAGTTCAAGAATATCCTGTTCCGGTTTGTCTTTAAAGCACAGCTTGGCATTGTAATAAAGGTTCTCGAATACCGTCAGCTCTTCGATCAGCAGGTCGTCCTGGGGCACCAGCCCGATCACTCCTTCTGTCTTTTCCTGTTCTTCATGCAGGTCTATGCCATTGATGAGCACCCGTCCTTCGGTGGGCTGCTCCATGCCACAGAGTATGTTCAACAGGGTGGTTTTCCCGGCACCACTCACTCCCATGATGCCCAACAGCTTGCCGTGGTTCTCCGAGAAACTGACATCATTCAACCCTACTTTTCCATTCGGGAAGGTATAGGTGACATGCTCGCAATGGTACGATATCTTGCTTTCTGTCACGTCCTCCAGGAAATGGGTGGTGATGTCGCTGTAATAGACGGGTTTGCCCTTGGGCATTTTAACCGTGCTGCCACTGGCAAACAGGTATATGTTTTGATTGTTCAGTCCCAGCCCGTTGTAATACAACTCTTCGCTGCCGGTATATTTAAGAAAATACAGTTCCACGCTTTTTACATGCAATATCACTATGCACCCGTCCACTTCTTCGGTATGGATCAGCTTGGCATGGTCAAAGAGGTGTTCTTTATCATCAATGACCAGGAAGTTGGATGATATATCCATGTCAGTGGCTTCATCTTTCACGATAAACTCCCTGATATCATTGATCTCGTCCTGGCTTAGCCTGAAGACCTTGGCGACTGTCTGGATGATGGACATTCGCTGGGCCGTGAACTCCCCATGGGCATTCACCATCTCGTAGAGCCGCACCAGCACGATGACTTTTTGTTCCTGGTTAAGGGTCTTGTTGATCTTTTTGCAAATGCCGATGATCTTTACCGAGTCGTGTACTGACGTCAGCTTTTGGCCTTCCTCTTGTTCTTTATCCAGGCCGGCATAGTTGTCAAATAATTCAATATATTCATTGACAGCCTCCTGGTTGAGCTGGCTGTTTAAAAAATTAATCACGAACCGCCGCTCGTCGGAGTCTTTGCCGATCCCCTCGTCTTGCTTGGCAATCAAGGCAAATAGTTGCATCAGGGCTTTTAGGATTTCTTTGCTCATAGTTATAGTTTAAGAGTTTATGAGTTGAAGAGTTGAAGAGTTGAGTGGGGGTGTGA
>CAYPTK010000272.1:0-3030 GCA_964413555.1 uncultured Bacteroidales bacterium
TTCATCTGACCATTAAAAAAACAAAAAAAAGAACCAGATTAATTCGGACTTTATAACCTGGACACTGACTTTTTAGACAGGCACTAATTATCTACAGCATACATGAAATCTCCTACACATTTTATGTTAATAGAATAATCATCAAACATTTGCAAATGTTTTCCTCGCGGTATTGTATTAAAATATGCTTTTACAATAATTTGTTTCGCGGCTAATAATGACGCCATTCTCTTTTCGGGAATAAAATAGCTCAATGTTGATTTCCTGGATTCAATTACACGTAATTCAGAATCCACGCTTGCTGCCGCGACATAAGATGTAGTTGATAATGTATCAAATACCCTCGCGTCTTCATCCATGAAATGAAAAGCAAGGCTCACGTCAAGAGGAAATCCATTATCAATTATAAATCTAAGTTCCCCGTCACGACTGTCTTCCGGTTTATCACTATTTCCTTTATTAAATGCAATTGTATCCGAGAGAACCCGGTTACTGGCTTTAATATTCAACGGGATCACGGCTTTCAAAAACGTATTCAATCCCTTTTCAGACCGTGCAAAATTGTCGAGGTTACCTGTTGGCCCATCAGGATTTGTCAGTACCCCAAAATCATAATAAAACTTATCGGGTAGCAGGCTTATTAATTCACTGATATTGGAATTGTGATCATCTAAACGAAATGTAGTGGTGTTTGGTTGAAGGGGATGATCAGTGGCACTTTCGACACCAAATGGATTAGGAACAGAAGAAAGGTCAAGCTGTCGAATCCCTCCTGATTTCGAGTTTATTGCTGTTATTGTATTGATTTGCAACTGGCCTTCCATCCCGATTCCATTTTCCACGACCAAATCAATACGGGTGCCTTTTAATCCTAAACTATCTATGTTAAAATAATGAAATACATCAAATGATGTAGAATCAGGACCAAGCAAAAAGTCCTGCTGGCCTAAATACCCCCCGGCATATGAGGGCTTGATTTCCAGCATCTCCACGACAACTTTCACACTGTCTTCCAAAGACAAAAACACGTGACGCCCGATGGAATCAATTTCACCGATCAGTTCATTATAAAAAGAATTCACGGTATCCTGGCCGGCTTTACCCGTGAGGTCGAAATGATAATTATCAAAATCATAGGTAAATATTTCTTCAATACTGCCACCAGGTGGTGCCGGGGGCACGGTCATGTATTCTTCGAATGGCACACCAAACCTGGTCGCCCCGGGTATCCTGTATGTAAAATACGATTCCTGATCTATCGTGCTAATAACCTGTATTCTCAGGAGCCCGTCGCGAATATCAGCCTCCACGAGTTTGATGGTATCATCACGGGTTGTATCAATCATACCCTCAAGGAGTACCACGTTTTTATGATTGATGATTGTCTGTGCCGGAAATATGGCTTCGGCAGAATGAATCTTCATATCTTTAATCTCGGCCTTGATTGACAATGAATCACTGTAATCAATTATCGTTCCAGCGGGTATCTCACCGACTGTCACCTGGCTAAAATGAATCATCATTTTTCCTTCCACCACCTTTCCTGAAAGATCAGCTGAATCCATCACCATTGAATGAGCAGGTATCTGCGGGAAACTTCCGGAATGAATGGTATCCCCGGTATTCAAATTCGTAATACTGTATTCTATATTTTGTATCTCGGCAGGAAACTCGTTGATGATGGTAACCAAAAGCATCCCCTTTTCAAGTGTAATCACGTGAAAATATTCTGAAGCATCGACCGTGTCAGGAGCTAAATCAACATTAAAGCTGGGGATATTAAAAAATAATGTAGAACCATCCGGTAGCATTCCCGCGAGTCCCTGGTCATCAATTATATCTCCAAGAAATATCGTGTTCTGAACTGTTTGTTTATTCAAATGAATACTATCCAGTTTAACATTGCGTCGAAATGGTTTAATGTCCATTTGAATCAACGTGTCAATAGTTATTTCAGCCAATTTCTCCTGGAAAACAATGGAGACCGAGTCACCATTTTCACTTGTCACACTTGTATCATTAATAATATCATATATATTCAACGACGAGTAAAAGACCGGGGTCAATGCATCCACTTCCCATTTTGGTGGTTCATACTCCTTAATGCATGAAATCATGAATACCGGGGATAGTAAAATGATGAAAAAATAAAATCTCGTGTTTGACAATAAAAACAATGAAAAAGAATAAACCCTTTTGATCATAATTGATAGAAAAATTCATACTATTATTAAGCTAACGTAAAGATACAATGAAAAGTTGTAATTGTAAATGGACATAACGTCAATAAACTTCGCTAGTCTTGCCATAAAATGGTTTATTTTAAACTGTAAACCTCGGATTCAGGGGATTCTATAGGGTCGCGGCGCATCCTTGCAAAAACACTTTCATGCTCTTATAGCCCGGGTAAGAATTTATAATCAGAAAAAAACATCAAAAAACGCCAATGATTCACTAAATTCTTTTCACGTGTCCCTTGTCATCACAGGATTTCAGCAAATTCAAAATATTTTTTTCAAACACCGGGTGAACCAGCCCGGGTACAATTTCAGCCAGGGGAATCAATACAAATTTACGTTTATGAAGATGTTGATGCGGCACTTTCAGGCGTGGTTGATCAATAATCAATTGATTATACAATAATATATCAATATCAATAACCCGTGATGCATACCCTGCTGTTGTTTTCTGCTGACGCCCAATCGTTTGTTCAATGGTCTTCAGAATTTTCAATAATTCCCCTGGCGAATATTCTGAAGAAATTTCAATGACATTGTTAAAAAAAGCATGTTCACTTTCAAATCCCCAGGGTTCAGATTCATATATACCGGATCGTTGAATAATTATTCCGGCAGATTGTTCGATTTTTTTTTCTGCCAGGGAAAGATTTTCTTTCCTTTTACCAAGATTACTGCCTAAGGATAAAAATATTTGATTCACTATTCACAATGGTTATTTAGTGTTCGTCCCATCATGTCTACTAAGTTTGGTATTCTTTCCTAAAGTTTGATCATTTACACCACCATATTG
>CAYPTK010000273.1:0-3022 GCA_964413555.1 uncultured Bacteroidales bacterium
GCTTCATCAGCAAAGAATACGATTTGACCGGATGCAGCACCAGGAGATGCAGGCAATCCTTTGGCGATCATTTCAGCACTTTTCAATGCATCAGGTTCAAATACAGGGTGCAATAATTCATCCAAACGATGAGGTTCTACACGCATTAAAGCTGTTTTATCATCAATAAGGCCTTCTTCAAGCATATCAATGGCTATATTTACCATTGCTGTACCTGTACGTTTTCCATTACGGGTTTGCAGTAACCATAATTTACCTTCCTGTATGGTAAATTCTAGGTCCTGCATATCTTTATAATGCTTTTCCAGTTTTTCCTGTACTTCATACAATTCATTGTATACCGTGGGCATGACTTCTTCGAGTGAAGGAAAATCTTTTGCTCTTTCGTCTTCGCCCATGCTATTACGTTTAGCCCATCTCAGTGATCCTTCTTTGGTGATTTCCTGTGGTGTTCTGACACCTGCTACAACGTCTTCACCCTGGGCATTGATAAGGAATTCGCCATTAAATATATTTTCACCGGTTGCAGCATCTCTTGTAAAGGCAACACCGGTTGCAGAAGAGTCGCCCATATTACCGAATACCATGGCTTGTACATTCACTGCTGTTCCCCATTCATCGGGAATTTTGTTCATTTTCCTGTAATAAATCGCACGGTCGTTGTTCCAACTGTCGAATACAGCTAAAACAGCGCCCCATAATTGCTCCCATGGGTCAGTAGGGAATTCTTTCCCTAAATTATCTTTTACAGCTGCTTTAAATTCTTTTACCAGTCTTTTAAGGTCTTCTACGTCAAGTTCTATGTCGTTTTCAACACCTTTTTCTTCTTTTACTTTTTCGATGATTTCTTCGAAAGGATCTGCATCTTCTTTGTTGGCAGCTTCCAGTCCTAAAACAACATCGCCATACATTTGGATGAATCTTCTATAAGAATCCCATGCAAAACGTTCATTACCGGTTTTTTTGATCAACCCTTCCACTGCATCTTCATTCATTCCAAGGTTTAATACAGTATCCATCATACCGGGCATTGATACTCGTGCACCGGAACGAACAGATACGAGCAATGGATTTTCGTTACTGCCGAATTCAAATCCCATGATCTTTTCAATATGACGAACACCTGATTCTACCTCGGGCTTAAGCATCTCTACAATCTTGTCCTTACCTAAATCATTGTATTCTACACAGGTTTCAGTTGTAATAGTAAAACCAGGAGGTACAGGAACCCCTGTTGAACTCATTTCTGCAAGGTTAGCACCTTTACCGCCAAGCAGGTTCTTAAGTTGTGAACCGCCTTCAGCGCTGCCGTCACCAAACTTGTATAAGCGTTTTTTGTCTGACATTTTTATTGTTTTTTTGGATTAAAAATTTTATTATTTGTTAGCAAAGTTATTAAATAAAAGAAATTAACCAAGATAAAGTGAAACTTCTTTTTCAACATTTAACCAATTTTTATTCCATATAAATATGCCCCGCGATACATCATCTCGAGCAGGATAATAATCTTGCAGGGACAGTTCTTAATGTAGTAGTATGGTTTGGATCATGATATTCAATAACGGGGCAATGAAGGAACAAACACGAACCGAATGATCAAATTCCTTCTCTTACCAGGATCATTTATAAGTTCTCCCTCATCCTATTCATCAACCTCAATCTGCCGTGTTATATTCCTTCATTATTTTATCAATATCGGGTTTATACCCTCTAAAATCATATTTTTCTTTATCATACCCATTGTACTCAAAATAATCGAAATAAGCTGGATATTTACATACTCTGCCATTCCCGGTGGCATACAACCCGATATACACACCTGTGAAACCACCTGTTACATCTACAGAGAGGTAGTTGATTTCAGGTTTAAACAATACTTTGTATCCTCCCGTTGTTGAAGTCTTGTATAACAGTTGGTAATGTTGCCTGTTGCCCGTGAGCTTGATGTTGACAATACTATTATCTATCACCTCCGATTTTACCACGTGCTGTAAATTCCCTATGGTGTAACGGGCGTTGACAGTTCTTTGCCCGGCCTTGTCGCGACGAATAAAAATATCATAATGGTGTTTATTGTTCATCAGTAAGGTCACTCCTGCTTCTTCATTTTCCGATTCAGGTTGAAATTTAAGTGAGGTATAGGCATCGAAATGGTAGTCCTGCTGCCTTCTTCCAATGAATGTCTTCGGGTGTAAATCATTCAGGGTTGAAGCCGTGCCTTTTATCATCAAATGGCCTTTCTTTTTTGTTAAGCTCCAGTGACTGCTATCAGGGGGATTTCTTAAAAAATTCCATTGCAGGGAAAGGTGTTCCTCATCGAATTCATCCCTGTTATCTTTCTTATATTTATGCAATGGCAATGTTGGAGCTTTCATGGTCAGACTGATATTTTCATTGTTATTAACAACAGGCCACCCGTCTTTCCAGGTTACCGGGGCTAAAAATGTCTCTCTCCCGAGGGTATGGAAAAACTGGCCGTTTACCCTGAATGCCAGGAATACCATCCACCAATCGCCATGATGATCCTGTATTAAATCGCCGTGCCCGGTTCCCTGAATTGGATGAAGATACGTGTTACGGTGTGTTAATACCGGGTTATCCGGGCACCCTTCATAGGGGCCCCAAATATTCCTGCTCCTGGCAATGGTGATCATATGTCCGTAATATGTTCCGCCCTCTGCCAACATCAGATAATAATAGCCGTCTTTTTTATAAACGTGCGGCGCTTCGATCCAGTTCCCCCCTGATCCTTTTTCCCATATCCTTTTTAAAGGAGAAAGACGCTTGCCGGTTTTCAAATCAATTTCGGACTGGAATATCCCGGTTGATGTTTGGACGTAAACTTTTCCATCGTCATCCCAAAAAAGTGAAGGATCAATTCGTGGCATATCAACCCACACCGGTTCTGACCATTCTCCATATGGATCTGTTGTATACACGTAAAAATTGCCCCCGTGTGTTCTATTAGTTGTGATCATGTAAAAGGTATCATTATGATATCGGAGCGTAGGAGCATAAATCC
>CAYPTK010000274.1:0-3002 GCA_964413555.1 uncultured Bacteroidales bacterium
AAAAAATTGATTATATAGACCTTTCAAATACCATTGTACGGGATATTATTGATCTCAAACCCAGGCAAAATGATGTACATATAGAAACCATTAATTTTACAGGGATGCGGCTTCTCGGTAGGATTTTTATCAGTTGGAAAGAGAATAATGTTAAAAATCTCATCAAATCTCAACTGGATTCTACAACAGCAAGGAATAAAGCGGATCAATTCAGATCATTAAAAGAAAACTTTAATATTACAGGCCAATACCAGGATGAAGACCATGCTTATGTTGAATTTAAGCGCTATGAAGCAAAAGATAACCTGTTAACAGCCAGAAATTCTAAGAATTTTTGGAAAATTATCACGGAATATCCTAAATTTTTTATCCGTTGGCTTGTATTTGACCAGATAGGGCTCTATGCAACCAGTCCTGTAAGAGTATTAACAAGCATGCTTTTTATTTATATTTTGTTTAGCATTTTATATGTTTTCCTTCCTTTATTTACACGAGCCAGGATTGTTTCCTCTCTCGGTGATCCAGATAAATTAGGCGCGGTAGCAGTTGCTTTTTATCATAGTGTTGTTACATTCCTTACCATCGGGTATGGAGATTATTATCCCTCTGGAGCGGTACGCTGGATTTCAGGTGTAGAAGGTTTTTTAGGGCTCTTTCTCATGTCTTACTTTACAGTTGCATTTGTTCGAAAGATTTTGAGATAGCAATTCCTGAAAACATGTAATATTACACGTGTTTGAAACCCTATTTATACCAGTAAACTACACGTTTTGGGGCTTCGCGGCCCTCGTTACACCGAACATTATAATTCAAGCCCCCGACTTTATCAATAAACAATATTTTTTATTCCCCGGATGTATGCCTGGATAGAATTTCCAGGATTAACCGGCCGGCTGATTGTACCCATTTCCGGTATTGTACATTGTCAAATTGATAACGTGGAATAAAATCAATTAGTTTGCTTATATTAAAAGAATTACCAGTGATCCCGGCACCGGTTTTCGAAGCATCCAATGCATTGCTTGCTTGTTCAAAATGATTTCCTGTAGGGATCATCATAACTGGTTTATTCAGGTACATGGCCTCGCATACCGACTCGAATCCGGCGGTAGATATATAACCCGTGCAATTCGTGAGGTATTCTATAAACGTTTCATCATTGATTTGATGCCATGTTAAATGATCCCGGATCACCTTGAACGATTCTTCAAAAGGAGCATCACCAAACAAGTGGATTTCTGTTTGAGAATGTTGTGCATGCCATTCTTCTATTTCCTTGGCATAACCCTGGTTTAAAATATATGCCAGTATATAACCTTTATCTCCCGGGGTGGCCTGGAGTATTTCTTCCCTTAATAAAGGGGGGATTACATGCAAATGTTTAGACGGGATGTTAGTGTATTTAGAAAATGAAAGCCCTAAAAGTAAATTACTCTCGAGACATGTTACCCGCGTATGAGTTTTGAACAGCCATCGTTCCATGTTTCTTCCTTTTGGAAATTCAAAATCCGGGTGCAGTCCCATGTATTGGTGCCCGATGCAACAATGCACGATATCTGGGCGGTACAGGTAAAAGTATATGCCACTCATCACTTCGTAAAAATTAATCACGACATCTGGTTTACTTTTTTTTATTTCCCGGTGAATGAACCGTAAACTTTTAAAATATGACCTTCCTCTTGCCATGTTGTATAGAATTGTAGGCAACAGCCTGATCTTTTTGTTGTCTTTGCCTACTACAAAATTCGGGCTTTCATAAGTTGACGACGGTGCATCAATCTTATCAAAAAAGTATGTTGGGATGGTCCGCCGTTTGCTTTTTCCGATTAAAACCTTTACAACTTCATGCCCATTTGTTTTTAAAACCTGGCTCATGGATAATGCCTGGCTCATGTGTCCACGGCCTTCTCCCTGTACTATAAATAAAAATTTCATATGTTTGTTACTAAGTTATTAAGTTTGGAGGTTTAGAAGTTGAGAAGTTTAGAGGTTTAAAAGTTTAAAGGTTTAAAGGTTTAGAAGTTTAGAGGTTTCTTTCCCGTTTATAATCATGTGCGTTCCGGTTAAAATACGGGATAAATAGTGTGATAAACTTATTGTGCAACAGAAACCGGGGCAGTTTCCTTGATAGGTTTGATTTTATGCTGCTTTTTTTCTTGTGCTTTTCTTTCTTCTTCGATCAGGTTCATATAATGAATGATCTCCCATTTACCGGAATAATCTTCTACTAAAGCAGTCATTGATTCAACCCAGTCACCCGAATTCATATAAACAACCCCGTCATATTCTGTTATAGAAGCATGATGTATATGTCCGCATATTACACCATCACAATTTTTATATCGTGCTAATTTAACCAATTCTCTTTCAAATCCATTGATGTATGAAACAGCTGTTTTGACTTTTTGTTTAATGGTTTGTGAAAGAGAGTAATACGGGAGGCCTTTTTTGATTCGCCTGTTGTTGTACATCTTGTTTAACCATAACAAAAATGTATACCCGATATCGCCTAATTTTGCAAGCCATTTTAAATTGGTTGTAATATTATCAAAAACATCCCCGTGTGTGATATAATATTTTTTTCCATGGCTAAGATACATGTAATGATTGTGTATTGAAAATTTTCCGATTTCCATGGGAATCATATTATCCAGGAAATCATCATGATTGCCCCTGATATAGATGACCTCCGTGTTGCTTTTCTGGATCATTTTAATAACCAGTTTAATGAACCGGGTATGTTTTTTCTTCCATTTACCTGAACGCTTTAGCCGCCAAATATCAATGATATCCCCGTTGAGGATGAGTTTCTCACACGTGTTTTTTTTGAGAAAACGAACCAGTTCTTTTGCTTTTGAACTGGATGTGCCAAGATGAATATCTGACACGACAATTGTTTTGTAATGATGGCTTGTTAACATGCACGTAAATAAACAAAATATATATTAACTAAATGTTAACTCTATATTAATTTGTTGTGAATATTTATTGAGAAGTTTAGA
>CAYPTK010000275.1:0-2983 GCA_964413555.1 uncultured Bacteroidales bacterium
TTTCTTTCTAATAATAAATAAACCGTCACGCAACGGCAGGATTACTTTTTCCATCATTGAATCTTCCTTTATCATCTGGTTAAAACGCCGGATTCCTTGAATCTCTTTATCTTGTTTACCTGTTTCTTCCAAAACCTTTCCGCCCCACAATACATTATCTGCAATAATGACTCCTCCCGGCACCAGATTTGGTTTTACCTGTTCATAATATTCAGGATATTCCGATTTATCTGCATCAATAAATACCAAATCAAACCGGGTATTCAATGAAGGAATAATGGACTTGGCATCGCCAATATGCAATTGGATTTGCTGTTGTAAACCTGATTCACGTAAATTTTCAATGATCTTATGCTGCAATTCATCATTTTTTTCAATGGTGTGCAACATGCCTCCCTTGCTAAGCCCTTTGGCCAGGCAAATCGCCGAATACCCGGTAAATGTTCCAATCTCGAGCACGGAAGCAGGCCTGACCATCTTGCTTATTAGTTTTAAAACAACACCCTGCAAATGGCCGGATAACATCCGGGGATATATCTCTTCAAGATTGGTACGACGGGTAATTTTTTTTAATACTTCATCTTCAGGATCAGAATGATCTGAGATATATTGCATTAATGATTCATCATATTGCATATATTCTTTTTTTATTAAAAAAATCCATTAATCTTATAATTCACACACACACACCCAATAATCACCTCATACCTCACACCTCACACTTCACACTTCATACTTCACACTTCATACTTCACACTTCATACTTCATACCTCATACCTCATACCTCATACTTATTTATAAACCAATACAGACAAATCCTGCTCATCAAATACATCATTGGCCACATCTAATATTTCAGAAGCAGAGATCCCTTCAATAGTCTTTTTTAAAGCATTTAAATCATACATTTCATTTAATAATAAATACTTTTTACCTGCTGATAACATCTTGTATTCATTGTTCTCGTCTGCTATTGCTAATTGGCCAATCATTTGGCGTTTGGCCCTGCTCAATTGCAACGTGCCAAGTTTTTTTGTCCGCGTTAGCTTCAATTCTTTTCTTACCAATTCAAGGCTTTTATCCAGGTGCCCCTTGCCCGTGCTAAAATAAATCTCAAACTGGCCAGTATCCGTGTAGGCAATATAATTGGATTCGATATTATATGTAAACCCGTTTTTTTCTCGTAACGCGATATTCAACCGGGAGTTTAACGCCGGGCCTCCCACGAGATTGTTCAATAATGACAGCACGTGTTTTTGTCCATGATGGATAGAATAAGCTGTATTACCAATAATACAATGTGTTTGGTATGTCTTTTTATGAATTCTTTTATCAAAAGGTTGATAACAGCAGAACGGGTCCCGTTGTTTTTTAAAAGAAGGTTGTACAGGATTCCAAAAATGTTTTTCTGCCAATTTAATTAATCGTTTAAATGAAATATTCCCCACGGATGAAAGCACTATTTCACCGGGATGATAATTTCGTTGGATAAACTCGTGGATGGATTCTTTATTGAATGATTTCACACTTTGTTTAGTTCCAAGTATATTTCTCCCGATGGGATGGCCTTTGAACAGGTAGTCCTCGAAATCATCGAAAATTAATTCAGATGGCGTGTCTTTATACGAGTTAATTTCATCCAAAATCACCTGTTTTTCCCTGTTGATTTCTTTCCCGGGGAAAATCGAGTGATATAGAATATCCCCCATCAATTCCAACACGCGGCTATAACTGTCTCTCAGAAACGATGTATAAAGGCAGGTTAATTCTTTGGTTGTATATGCATTGATCTCCCCTCCCACGTTCTCGATCCTGTTGATAATATGATAAGACTTTCTTTTTTTTGTTCCTTTAAAAATCACGTGTTCAATAAAATGTGCCAACCCGTGCTCTCCCGGGAATTCATCACGTGACCCGGCATTGATTATGACCCCGCAATGTGCAGCAATAGAAGGAACCTGTTTATGAATAAGTCGTAAGCCATTGGGTAATACGTGTGTTTGAAATTCCAAATACAAAATATTTTTTTTAAGCGCGTAATGATCGTTTGATTAATTAATAACAAAAGTAACGTATTTTATATAATTTTAATGCAGATTTTACAACCGAATAAAATAGCAGGGTCCATTTATGGATTTTCAATTTACTAACAATCTTAAAGTAGCAGTATTTCAAACGCTTAAAGAACAGTCCAACCTGGTGCATTTTATCACGACCCGTGAAGGAGGTTGTAGCAAACCACCCTATGACAGCCTGAACCTTAGCTTCAACACGCTGGATGACCCGTCGAGTGTTACAAATAACAGGAAACGTCTTGCACGTGCACTCGGGATTGAAGTCGGACAATTGATCTTCTCACGGCAGGTCCATGGTGACACGGTTATTAAAATCAATGAATCGTTTTGCCATTCAACCATCAAACCGCCCATGGAATCTGATGCATTGATCACCAACATAACATCGATCGCCATGGGAATATTGATCGCGGATTGTGTCCCGTTGCTTTTTCATGACCCGGTAAACCATGCCATTGGACTTGCACATGCAGGATGGCGGGGGACCGTTGCCAACATCGCGCTAAAAACAATCTTGTCTATGCAAAAACATTTTGGAACACGGCCCGCTGATCTACTGGCAGGAATAGGCCCTTCCATCGGGCCACGACATTTTGAAATAGGAGATACAGTAGCCGGGGAATTTAAAAGAGCTTTTCAACATTGTGAAGGCATTTTGTATTTTAACGGGCATAAGATCTTTTGTAATTTATGGCATGCCAATAAAACTAGGCTGCTACAGGCAGGAGTAAACGAAAAGAACATTTCTGTCGCGAAGATGTGCACGTTCGAACAACATGACACATTCTTCTCTCATCGATTTAATAAAGGGATAACAGGCCGAATGGGAGCTGTTATGATGTTAAACAAATCATAATTAGTGTTTGTCCATAATGTCCGCTAACCCCGGTACAGTCATTCTTCCTTA
>CAYPTK010000276.1:0-2981 GCA_964413555.1 uncultured Bacteroidales bacterium
TGTTTATATATTAAGTTAAATGAATGATCCAAACACTCGACTTTATGGACAGGCACTATTTAGTGTCCGTCTATAAAGTCACTTTTTTGCGATTAAATCACCAAATCACCAAATAAACCCTGTGGAATAATCCTGCTTTACAGGATTATTCCACGGGGTAAATCCCAATATTCAATGCCCAAAATTTCAAACGAAGAATTAAGTTAATGATTATAAGTTGTTTAGGTTATTGATATTTGATATTTAAATTTTATTTGTTATTTGGTGCTTGTATATTTGTTATTTGGTTACGCGACATTATATGACTTAATAGACAAACACTTCTATTTAAGTTTATCGAGTGCATATTTAATCTGGCGGATCCCTTTTTCCAGTTGTTCATCTGAATTGGCATAGGATATCCTGATACAACTTGGTTCACCGAATGCTTCACCGGGAACCGTGCCAACATGTGCCTGTTCTAATAGATAAATACAAAGCTCTTGTGCATTATGTATTATTGTTTCGCCGGTATGTTTACCAAAATAATAACTTATATCCGGGAAAATATAAAATGCTGCATCAGGTTCAACATAAGAAATTCCCGGAATTTCATCGAGCAGTTTCATAACCAGGTTTCTTCTTCTTAGAAAAGCTTTTTGCATTTCTTTTGAACATGATTTATCTGCATTTAATGCTGTAATGGCTGCCTGTTGAGATATAGAAGAAGCCCCCGTAGTCATTTGGCCTTGTAGTTTTTTGCATGCCCGTGCCAGCCATTCCGGCCCACACATGTATCCAATACGCCAGCCTGTCATTGCAAACCCTTTGGAAACACCATTAACCACTACCACCCTGTCTTTGATTTCATCGAATTGGGCAATGCTCTGGTGTCCCCCGGAGAAATTAATGTATTCATATATTTCATCAGTCACCACGAAAACATGTTCATGTTTTTTAATGACATCGGCAATGGCTTTCAATTCTTCTTTATTATAAAATGCACCGGTAGGATTGGAAGGTGAGCAAAGCATCAAAAGTTTCGTGTCGGGTGTTATGGCGCTTTCAACCTGGGACGGTGTTACCTTGAATTTATTTTCCGAGCGTGTATTAATCACCACGTTTTTGGCCCCGGCGATTTTTACCTGTTCAACATAACTCACCCAGTAAGGTGCCGGGATGATTGCTTCGTCTCCTTCATCCAGGAGGCATAATAATACATTGGCCAATGCATGTTTGGCACCATTTGATACGACAATCTGGTTTGGCGAATAATCCAGGTTGTTTTCATTTTTCATTTTACGTGAAATGGCCTGCAAGAGTTCTTTGTATCCTTCAACCGGTGAATAATATGTAAAATCATGATCTATAGCTTCTTTTGCTGCCTGTTTGATATGAGCGGGTGTAGGAAAATCGGGTTGTCCCACGCTCATGTTAATCACGTCAATACCTCGTGCCTGCAGTTCCTGTGTTTTTTGATTCATGGCGACTGTCTGTGAAGCCGCCATGTTTTGTACCCGTTTTGATAATTGTGACATGTTTATTGTTTTAAAACGATTCGCCAACTGCACAAAAGTAATGAATGATCTTGTAAATTAGTATTTAAATTACTGGAAAATTTTTATAAATGAATATTAAAGGATATTTGACCCAACGGGCCAAAATTTGTAGTAATTCCATTTTCGTTGTACCTGGTATCTTCATCAGAAGTACTTCTCTTGTTAACATGTTTTTCATTATAAGAAAGGACGTTGTATTTTAATACTGTTGATAATGAAAACGAAGGATTCAGATAAAGTTTAATGCCCAACAAAGGACTAATCCCGTAAGCTTTATAATTGATGATATCCTTTGATGTATATGTTCCTGTATTATAGAGGTAATAATTCTCGCGAGTATATTTACTTTTTTGGCTGATTGATTTCATACTTATATCCAACCCGTAAAAAAATTGTGTATTCCCTATGTTTTTGTGCAATTCATATCCCAATGCTATAGTTGAAGAAAAATAAGTTTCATCTGTTTTGTAATTAGAATCATCGTCTTTCCGGGTGCCATCTTTATACACGCCGGATAACTTTAATCTTATTGCTGAACCCTGTAGATTAAATTTGTAACCAAGGCCCATTTCAGGAAGGACAATTTCAGAAGGATAATATCCGATAAATTCACCATACTGATTGGTATACACCAAGGAGGCATTGTTTTTAGCGAATACATTGTCTGCAATAATACTAATTTCATGTTTTGATTTGAATTTAGATGATTGACTTTCCTGCGCGTTTAAAATAATTGCAGGAAAAAATAAGATGGACAGGAGCCAATGTTTGTTTTTCATTTGAATTCATTTTTAAGTTTAACAATATTATAAATGTTTAAATAATACAAACAAATGAAAAACGAGGAGGAGATAAAAATATTTTAGTTTGAAATAGGATTCATATTAGTTTTTTTATTTTTTACTGATATTTAACCAGTATGAATAATGCAGGTTAATTCACTATCATGCACAATATCCCTGCTTATAATTTCACCTTGTATTCGTGGTGCCTTTACTCCTTCATGAAAAAATACATTTCCTGTAAACACGCGTGCTTCATCCCATAGTCCTTTAAGAATAAAGCTGTTAATAAGTTGTTGGCCGCCTTCTACAATCATGGATTGAATTTTTCTTTTATATAAAAATTCTGATATTTTCAACGGGATGTTTTCTTTGAAGTCAAGTTTTACATACTCCAGATTAGCTTCATTTTCCTCTTTTTTTTCATTAAAAATAATGGTGGGTATTGTCTGGTCAAATATGCTTAGATGACCGGGTAATCTTAGTTGCCTGTCAATGACCATTCTCAGTGGATGATTTCCTGCCCAGTCGCGGGTATTTAACCTGGGATTATCTTTGTCAGCTGTATTGGTTCCGACCAATATCGAGGCTTCTTCAGATCTCCACTTGTGCACGAGTGCCCGGTCTATTTCATTAGTAATCCACGTGGGTTCTTTAGGTG
>CAYPTK010000277.1:0-722 GCA_964413555.1 uncultured Bacteroidales bacterium
CATCTTATTTATTCTATTTGTTTTTTGAAAGAAAGGAATTATTAGAAGCCCCCTATATTTAAATTGCATTAAATAGTTAATTGTCATTTCATTTTTTTTATATCTTTGAGTGTTTTTTAGAACCCCTATGATTTTATAACGAATGGTTAAGAAAGGTTTAATAAACGAATGAAAATAGTAGCAGATGATAAAATACCCTATTTGAAGGGCGCTTTGGAACCATATGCAGAAGTGGTTTATTTACCGGGAGAAGAAATCGGGAAAGAAGACGTGAAAGATGCTGATGCATTGGTGGTTCGAACACGGACTAAATGTGATGCAGCTTTATTAAAAGATTCTAAAGTGAAATTTATTGCCACGGCAACTATTGGATATGACCATATTGACACTAAATTTTGTCGTAAAAAAAAGATACAATGGACAAATGCACCAGGATGCAACGCGTCTTCTGTCCAACAATACATGGCTGCTGCAATATTATATATTGCAATAAAATATAATTTTCCATTAAAGGACAGAACCCTAGGAATTATTGGTGTCGGGAATGTCGGGAGCAAGGTCCAGGAACTGGCTAAGGTTCTTAGAATGAATATTTTATTAAATGACCCACCCAGGGCAAGAGCTGAAAAAGATCCACGATTCCTGCCGTTCGAGAAAGTCATCAAAGAATCTGATATTCTCACGTTGCATGTCCCGCTTAAAAAAGCTTGCAGGGACAATAC
>CAYPTK010000277.1:732-2974 GCA_964413555.1 uncultured Bacteroidales bacterium
GGACAATACCATGTACATGATCAACGCGAAGACATTCAGTAAAATGAAAAACGAAGCATTTATCATTAATTCCTCACGAGGTGCGGTAGTGAATAATGATGACCTGAAAGAAGCTTTGATGGAAGGCAATATTGCAGGTGCAATCCTTGATGTATGGGAAAACGAGCCTGTTATTGATAAAGAACTATTTAACATGGTTGACCTCGGGACACCTCACGTTGCAGGTTATTCAAGAGATGGAAAAGCAAACGGCACAGCAATGAGTGTTCGTGCTTTAAGCCGTTTTTTTAATCTTGGTATTGATGATTGGTACCCCGGGAATATTGAATCGCCCAAAAATAAAACAATCAGTATTGATTGCAGTAAAAAAGGATTCAAACATGTTTTGTACAAAGCGGTTTCATCAACATATAATATTGAACAAGATAGCAAAAAACTATACAACAATATCCATCATTTTGAATACCAGAGAGGCAATTATCCTGTTCGAAGAGAATTCCAGGCGTATACTATAGAGCTTAAAAATGATGACGGGTATTTTGCCAAGATTTTTAAAGACCTTGGATTTCAAATTGCTTAACAAATATAATCTAACATATCATTTTGTATAATTTTAAAAAATAAAAGTTTTATGGCACAAAAAGCGAACATTGGACTTGTAGGACTTGCTGTAATGGGAGAAAACCTTGTACTGAATATGGAAAGCAATGGATTTAGTGTTGCTGTTTATAACCGTACGGTTGAGAAAGTAGACCGTTTTGTAGAGGGAAGAGCCAGGGGGAAAAATATCATTGGGACTCGTTCAGTACAAGAATTGGTGGATTCTCTTGAAAAACCACGAAAAATTATGGTCATGGTAAAAGCAGGAAAACCTGTTGATGCTTTTATTGACCAGGTGATCCCATATCTTGAAGAAGGAGATATCATTATTGATGGAGGAAATTCAAATTATCATGATACCATTCGAAGGACAGAATACGTGGAAAGCAAATGACTAAGATATATTGGAACAGGCGTTTCAGGAGGAGAAGAAGGTGCACTCAACGGCCCTTCCATTATGCCTGGAGGTTCTTCCGAGGCATGGGGACACGTGAAGCCGATCTTCCAAAGCATTGCTGCTAAAGTAGAAGACGGAAGCCCTTGTTGTGAATGGGTAGGTGAAAACGGGGCAGGCCATTTTGTGAAAATGGTACATAATGGCATTGAATATGGTGATATGCAATTAATATGCGAAGCGTATCAAATTATGAAAGACGTGTTGGGGATGAATAACCAGGAAATGCATCAAGTTTTTAAAGAATGGAATGAAGGGGAACTTGACAGCTACCTTATCGAGATCACGAGAGATATACTGGCTTATAAAGATGAAAATGGTGACCACGTGGTGGATAAAATTCTGGATACAGCCGGGCAGAAAGGAACCGGTAAATGGACTGCCATTTCCGCGATGGAACAAGGCATTCCCCTGACTCTCATTGGCGAAGCTGTTTTTGCACGTTTCTTATCCGCGATTAAAGACGAGAGATTAGAAGCATCAAAGCATTTATCCGGCCCTTCCATTGATTTCAAAGGAGATAAAAAACAATTTATTGAAGACCTGCGGAAAGCCCTTTATGCATCAAAAATTATCTCGTATACACAGGGGTATTCTTTGATGAAAGCGGCAGCAAAGAGTTATAACTGGAATTTAAATTACGGTGGCATCGCGTTGATGTGGAGAGGTGGATGCATCATACGTTCTGTCTTTTTAAGTAAAATCAAAGATGCATATGATGCCAACCCGGATTTGAATAACCTGTTGTTAGACCCATTCTTTAATGAAAAAGTAATGAATAACCACTCGAGCTGGAGAAACGTGATATCAACTGCTGTTACGAATGGCATCCCGGTTCCGGCATTAAGCGCTGCATTGTCTTATTTCGACGGGTATCGTTCAGGCAGGCTTCCTGCTAATTTATTACAGGCTCAGCGTGATTATTTTGGCGCTCATACATATGAACGAGTTGATAAAGAACGAGGAGAGTTTTTTCATACCAATTGGACAGGTAAAGGCGGTTCAACAGCAGCTTCCACGTATAATGCTTAGGAGAAAGACTTTGTTTCGCGACACTGTTCATTTTTTTAAAAAGGGTTGATTTGAAGTCTGTAGTGCATCAGCTTTATATTGGCTAAGCAAATACTGAATATCCAATATGGAATGCAGATGTGTATTCATAAGGTGGTGTGCTACAGGCTTATATAG
>CAYPTK010000278.1:0-2969 GCA_964413555.1 uncultured Bacteroidales bacterium
ATCAGGTGCAGAAGGGGCAGTGGTATCGTTTAATTGAATGGTGAACGTGCTGGTGCTGCTCCACGCGCTCGTGTTTCCGGCTTCATCAATAGCACGTATTTTCCATGTATGGTTGCCTTCCGACATGATGGCAGGGGCATTGAAAAAGTTAATTTTTCCTGCATTGTATACACTATCATCTATGCTGATCTCGTATTTTTCAATTCCACTATGGATATCCGTGACCTTCTCCCATTTAAACGCGGGAGTATTATCAATGGTTGTATCTCCAGAAGCGGGTAGTATAATAGCTGGCACAGACGGTGTTGTTGTATCCGGACGGGGAGTGCCTTTGTATACTTCAAATTCCCAGAACGATACTCCATATTGCCGTTTGATTGTTGTATATATTCTAACAAACCGTGCAGAATCAGACAAACCTGTAATTTCTTCTTCATAATGATCATAATATGTCTCGGCTAATTCATTATATACCGTATCCCAGGTGCCTGTATCACAAACACAATCACCTTTTATAGTATCTATTAAGCATCGTGAATAAATTGTATTCCAGCTGCTGGTGTCAACTTTTGATGTTTGCAGGTGATAACCAAGACCAATAGCACTTTCCCACATTATTTTTATTCGGGTGATTTCATATACATCACCTAAATCAACATACCACCAGGTGGGAGCTTGGAATTTACTTCCCCAACGGGTATTATAATCACCATCATTTCCTCCCTGAAGAGATAATTCCGATACTAATGGTTGTATTGATTCAGCTGCTACTTCTTTATCCAATGCAAAATTAACAACACCTTTTACAAAAAAAATCCGTGTGTTACTCCAATTGCCTACATTTCCATTCGCATCTGTTGCTCTTACCTTCCAGGTACTGTCCGTTCCAGGTAATGGAGATGATTGATAAGAAGTGTTTTGGCCCACACTATAAACAGAGTCGCTAATTTGTATTTCATAAGTAACAGGGCCATCAACGTCATATACCTGCTTCCATGTAAATAATGGTTTAGCACTATCTAGGTTTTCATCATCATAAGGCATCATCAATTCCGGTACATCAGGGCCTTCAACATCATTATATAAAGAATCTACAACAAGATTGTAAACAGAACTCCATGATCCCGTATTACTATCTTTGTCTATAGCTCTTATTTTCCAGGTATAATCACCGGATGCTAAGGTATCCGGAATTAATCTTGTCTCATCGCCCGGGACGTTGTATACCGAACCACTAATGTCTAATTCATAATTTAATATTCCACTTTCGTCTGAAACAGCTTCCCACTTAAACACGGGGGTTTGGCTTTTAGCCGTGTCACCATCAGCCGGGCCTATTACAACAGGTACACCGGGAGCCGTGGTTTCATCGACTACATCATTAAATTGGGCAACACCAAATACATTGGTCTTATCATGAGCACTTTCCGATGTTTTTTCCCACCATGATAATTTTCCTTCTTTGATTCCTTCGTCGTTATCTGTTATTTTTATTTCAAATCCTAATAACTTGTCTGCCATAGGGTCATGAGAAAGAGTTTCCCAGGGAATAAAACCTTCAACAACGTAACCAACGGGATTTGTATTTACTATGAAATCAATGTTTTCAACCGATTTATTATTTTTTTCTGCCATTGTTCCATTTGTGGAAAAAACATAGTGATAATCATCTTTTTCGTAAAATACCCGTTTATAGTTATTTAAGTCAAGGAAAAGTTCAATCCCATCATTTTGTGATATTTGATCTACATCATTTGGGGCCGATACATGATCGTCTTTTACATTTACTATAAAATACAATCCATCGGAAGAATATTGTAGTTTAAAAGCTCCTGAAAGATCTTCATCATCATCTATTGTTCCTGAAGTTACATTTGAAATAGCAAAACTCGTATCATTTTCCCATACATTATCCATAATACCATCTATTTTCACAGCATCAAACGTATTTTTGACGGGGATGACATCATATTCTCTTGCATATGACCGCAAATACACTGAACTTGAAGTTGAATCAGCATCAAAAGCCTGAACCTGAACAAGGTAACTACCTTCTGTATATGTTGACGTATAACTGTATGGCTCTGAAGTGTCAACTTTCATTTTAGTTGCATTAATAATGAAGTTTACACTGTCAATACCTACACTATCATAAGCTTCTGCTAAGATAGTATACTCTTCACCGGCAATAAAATAAGAGCTATCCATTGGTTCTACAATAGTAACATCTGGTTCTCCCGCTCCATGAACATGAAGAGAACATAATCCAATAATAAATAATAAATTTAAAGTTCGCGTTAAGTAGTTTAGACGTTTCATAGTTTTATTTTTAAAAAAAGATTAATAAATTTTTCAACGATAAAATTAAAAAATAAATAAAGATATAATGTATAAAAAACATATTTTTTAAATTAAATACTCGAAATGTTGATCAAATAAAATACTTATTTTTTATTTTTAAAGCCTGTTAAATCACGGTATATAAATAATGTTCGTTCCATAAAGTCAGTGTCCGGTCTATAAAGTCCGAATTCATCTGTTTTATATTATTTATTTTTATATAGCCAGACGGAACCTCCTGAAAATATGTCTGCACGAGTTAAAATCTTTATAATGGAGGTTCCGGGGATCGCGAAGATGGAAAAAGAAGGAGTTTACTCGCTTAAACATCACTTAATATTAAAAAAGATGACTCGAAAAATAAGCATTATTGGAGCAGGAAATGTAGCGACACATCTTTCCCTGGCACTTCAAAAAAAAGGGCATGAAATAGTACAGGTGTATAGTCGCACCAGGAAACATGCAAAAGAACTGGCAACACGGTTAAATGTTAATTTCACAACTGATTTAAAGCAACTATCATATGAAACAGATATATTTATTATTTCTGTTAAAGATGAAGTTATCTCTTCTGTATTAAAACAAATAAAAGGATGTAACCAGATTGTGCTCCATACCGCCGGGAGTGT
>CAYPTK010000279.1:0-2946 GCA_964413555.1 uncultured Bacteroidales bacterium
ATATAACATGATTCAACGAAAAGGGATTATTTTTTTGGTTTTGATTGGAATTGTTGGGATTGCAAGCATTTTGCTTATTACAAAAGAAGAAAAAACAATAGAATTCCGGGAAAAAAAACAACAACCGTCAACAAACACGCGGCCGGCATTAATGCATCTGAACGCGGACCAGTTCAAGAACCTGATTTTTAATTACGAGACGCGTAATGACTGGAAATACCAGGGAAGTGAACCTGCCCTTATCGAATTTTACGCGGACTGGTGTGGCCCATGCAGGAAAATGGCTCCCGTGTTAAAAAAATTGGCTATCCAATACAAAAACGAGATCAATGTTTATAAAATCAACGTGGACAATGAACGTGAACTGGCAACATTATTCCGCGTCCAAAGCATTCCTACTTTTTTATTCATACCGCTTGACCAAGAACCTTATGTAATGAGAGGCTATATGAATGAAGAAACATTGAATGAGCAGATGAATAAACTGATGAATAAATAGTATCCGTCTATAAAGTCTGACTTCCCGGATACAGTCATTCTTCGTCACGGGGAAGGTTTCGTTACGCTAGTGTCATGTCACACCTGATATAACGCCCCAAGTTTCGATCTTATTCGTTTTTTCTTCATGAAAAAAAGACTCACGTAGCTATGGCTATGCTTACTTTTTTTCATTTTTAAAAATTCAAATAATTCCTTCAACTTAACCGTCATCTCAGGTGTGACATGACACTATCCCAAAAATTACTCATTTACAGGTTTTCCAACATTTGATATATCAAAATACCTTATCATCCCCCGTGTTTTTCAATAAATCAGGGCGTAGCTTTTTCGTTTTATTCAGGGACTGTTCAGTTTTCCACTCGTCTATTACTTTAAAATTACCTGACCTTAATACCTCGGGTACTTTCATCCCTTTATAATCGGCAGGCCTTGTATAAACCGGTGGTGCAAGTAAATTATCCTGGAAAGAATCGGTTAGAGCAGAAGTTTCATCAGAAATAACACCAGGAATAAGTCTTGTTATGCTGTCCACAATAATTGCAGCCGGCAATTCTCCCCCGGTAAGTACATAATCACCAATCGATAACTCCATGGTGATGAGATGATCTCTTACCCGCTGGTCAACACCTTTATAATGTCCGCACAGAATAATGATATTCTTCATTGTAGAAAGATGGTTTGCTTTTTGTTGATTGAATACCGGGGCATCAGGAGTTGTAAAAATAATTTCATCATACTCCCGCTCTGCCTTCAATTGTTGAATAGCCCTGTCGATGGGTTCAACAGACATGACCATGCCGGCCTCTCCACCAAACGGGTAATCATCAACTTTTTTGTGTTTATTGGTTGAAAAATACCGCAAGTTGTGTACATGTATTTCCACCAAACCTTTGTCAACGCCTCGTTTAATGATCGAATGTCCCAAAGGGCTTTCGAGTAGTTCGGGTAAAGCTGTTAAAATGTCTACGCGCATAGTTTTTTATAAATATGTCCCGTCTATAAAATCAAGTGCCTGTAATTACTTCAATGTATTGTAAAGTGAAAACATTAGCAAAAGATATCCACGCATTAATTTTCACGGGGTTATTACAGAAAAAATGAGCAGACCTGTAAGCCGGATTCTGTCGCCATCAAAGATGGGTTCTATCATTTATCTAAGCGGCCTACCCCCCGGCAACGGACGGGCAGTCCTTATATGCCGGTATACATGGCCTTTCAACCCATGGGCCGGGCAGCACCTGGTGTCGCCACCAGGCCTGGTGAGCTCTTACCCCACCTTCTCACCCTTACTCTGCCAAAGGCATAGCGGTTATTTTCTTCCCCGGTACCATACCCTCACGGGCATCTTCCCTTTCGGAAGCATGGCGCCCCGTGTTGTCCGGACTTTCCTACCTTCTTATAAAGAAGATCGATAGAACAGTCTGCTCAATATTAGTAATCAGGTACATCATCCTGATCAATTGCTTTCTGGTATTTTTATTTTTTTTTGAAACGGAATGATCTCGTGTATAGTATTGACATGTATATGCCATTATTAAATCATGTTTAGTCAAATCATCCTGATTCAAAAACCAATACAAAATTAGATTATTTTTTCGAGTGCAGGCATGTTCAAGTAATTTTATTCATGTACCATGCATTTTTTGATAAAAATTGCCATCTTTGTAGTACTTGTAAACCCATTTAAATCTTATCACCTATGAAAAAATTCATGGACAAGCATTTCATGCTTCAAAATAAGACTGCTCAAACATTGTATCATCGTCATGCAGCTGACCTCCCTATTATCGATTATCACTGTCACCTTCCTCCCAATGAAATTGCAGAAGATAAAAACTTTGATAATCTCGGGCAGGTATGGTTGGGCGGTGACCATTATAAATGGCGTGCCATGCGTACCAATGGGATCGATGAAAAATACTGTACAGGGGATGCAAGTGATTGGGATAAATTTGAGCAATTTGCCAAAACAATGCCTTATTTAATGCGAAACCCATTATACCACTGGTCTCATCTTGAATTAAAGAATCCTTTGGGCATTGAAAAAATCCTTAACCCGGGTACTGCCAGAGAAATATACGATGAAGCCACGGAGAAATTAAGAAGCAAAGAATATTCTGTCCGCAATATCCTGCATAAAATGAATGTAGAATCTGTATGTACCACGGATGACCCGGCCGACTCCCTCGAGCATCATCACAAAATCAAAGCAGATCAGTTCGAAAAGAAAGTATACCCGGCCTGGAGGCCCGATGCCGCGATGAAAGTAGAAGATACAGGGACATACAATCAATACATTGACAAATTAGCGAAATCTGCTGACATGGATATCAAAAGCCATCAAGACCTTCTTGAAGCCCTTCGTGTACGCCATGATTTTTTTCATGAACAAGGCAGCCGTTTATCTGATCATGGCCTTGAAACCATGCATGCAGCAGATTATAC
>CAYPTK010000280.1:0-2944 GCA_964413555.1 uncultured Bacteroidales bacterium
GCTTTACACTCAATGGCTATCGTTTTTTTTCCTTTTTGAATCAATAAATCCAATTCGTCTCCTGTGGCACTTCTATAAAATGAAAACTGACAATCCCTTAGAGAAGAGCATATATTTTCAATAACCATTCCTTCCCATGAAGAACCAAACACAGGGTGGCTCATTAATGCATTATAATCATCAATCTGTAATAACTGGTGCAATATCCCGGAATCCCTGACATATACCTTGGATGATTTTACAAGGCGCTTTTTTACATTCAGTTCATAAGGAAGCAAGGTTCTTAAGATAAATGTTTGTTCCAACAAATCCAGGTATCTTTTAACGGTGGGGTGCGACAGTCCAAGTGATTCACCTAATTTTGACGCGTTGAACAGTTGAGCATGCATGTGTGCACTCATAATCAGCATACGTTTTAATTGTTGCGCAGGTATCTGGATTCCCAACCTGGGGATATCTCTTTCTACGTATGTTTGTATGAAATTCTCGCGCCATAAGCTACTTGCAACATCCGATTCTGCCAGATAACTGTCGGGATAAGCCCCTCTCAGCCAATATGTGTTGCGGTCATAAAGGTTTTCGCAATTGAGTTCTGAAATTAAAAACGGCGTAAGTTCAACAATACCTACACGGCCGGCTAATGACTCAGCACTTTTTTGAATCAAATCCCGGGAAGCAGACCCCAATAAAATAAACCGGCCATTTCGCCTGTCAGCATCAATCTCACTACGTAAAACCGAAAATAAATCAGGAATGAGCTGTATTTCATCCAGGCAAATAATGTTATCCTGATTTGCCTTGAAAAACAAACTTGGTTCATTCAATTTTACCAAATCATCTCTGTTCTGTAGATCTAAATACAAAAAATCAGACAGGCGAACGGAAAGCATTTTTATTAATGTTGATTTACCGCATTGGCGAGGGCCAAGTATAACAACGGCAGGAAATATAGCTAAAAGTTCCTGAATAAACCCTTCTTTTTGCCTGGGAATTAATTTATGCATATTGTAAATAATGTTTTCAATTTGCACAAATATAATATAAATATTTTAAAATTCCATTTTACCTGTTTTTTTAAACCACGAAGAACGCGAAGGTATTAAAATGTGTTGCACGCAAAGAGCGGAAAGGAAACGCAGAGGCCGCAAAGAAAATAAAAAAAATTTTGGAGAAAATTAGTGCTTTAGTGTTTTGGTGGCGAAGATTTAGAACTACAAATGTTTTACCACAAAGAACACAAAGGATTTTCACGAAGGACGCGAAGGCGTTTAAGAAAGTCTTTTAGTGATATTTTTGGTGAGGTTTAGTGTTTTTGTGATTTGGTGACGGGAAATTAAATGCAAGATGCAAGGCTTCGGCTCCTCCACACCCTATGTGTTTGTAACACATATTGCCCTATCTCCATTTCACATACGCCAAGGGGATAGGGTCGCAAAATCCATTTAAAATAATCATTCTATAACTGAAGTACTAAAAACATAATTCATTTTCATCAATTATGTTTGAATGTTTTATTATCTTTGCGTTGAATATAAATCATAATTGAAATATGACTGATTACATTAATAGACCCTTGTATATTGAAAAGATTAAACCTTTTATCGGTAAATCGCTGATAAAGGTATTGGTAGGACAAAGAAGGGTGGGGAAAAGTTATCTTCTAATGCAGCTAAAAGATTTAATAAAAACGCAGGAACCAAATACACAAATAATCTACATTAACAAAGAACAAAATGAATTTTCTTCCATTAAGAATTCGGACGACCTATTTAGCTATATTAAGGAAAATGAAAAAGGCAGCGGAAAGGTAGCCCTGTTTATTGATGAGATTCAGGATATTGAATCATTTGAAGTTACGCTTAGAGATTTAGCGACCCGAAAAAATTACGATATCTACTGCACGGGGAGTAATGCAAACCTACTATCGAGTGAACTTGCAACATTCTTAAGCGGCAGGTATATCCAAATAAAAGTCTTTGGTTTAAGCTACGCTGAATTTTTAATTTTTAATAAAATCTCCGATTCGGTTGATTCATTTCGAGGCTATATGAAGTTTGGGGGCCTCCCCTACCTGATTAACCTAAGCAATGAGACTCAAATTGCATATGAGTACTTAACAAGCATTTACAATACTATTCTTCTTAAAGATGTGGTTGCTCGATTTAATGTCAGAAATGTAAAGTTTTTAGAAAACTTAGTTGAATTTCTATCTGACAATCTTGGTAGCATTGTTTCCTCAAAAAAAATAAGTGAATACCTAAAATCTCAGAAAATAAACATTTCAACACAGGTAGTCATTGATTATTTGGGCTACCTTGAGTCCTCATTCTTAATATTTAAAGTGAAGCGCACAGGAATTGAAGGGAAGAAAATATTTGAAATCGGTGAAAAGTACTTCTTTGAAGATGTTGGAATTCGAAATGCTATTGTTGGCTATAAAGCTACAGATATTCACAAAATACTTGAAAACATTGTTTATCTGCATCTAAGAATGGCTGGATATTCCGTAACAGTAGGCGTAGAAGGGAAAAAAGAGATTGATTTTATCGCACAGAAAACTGGTGATAAAATCTATGTGCAAGTGGCATATATGCTAACAAATGAGGAAACTATTAATCGTGAATTTGGAAACTTGCTTGAAATACCTAATAATTTTCCAAAGTATGTGGTTACAATGGATGAAATATCAGAAACATCAACATACAAGGGTATTATACGGATGCATATTAAAGATTTTTGTTTAAAACTGGTTAACAAGAAGTAGTAGGAAGTAGTGAGTAGGGAGTAAGCCCGAGCCTTACCTATTGATTACCAGTGGCTGAGCAGAGCTGAAGCCTTGACTATTAATAGCCTGTTGGCAGTTGACAGTTGGCAAGTTAATGCAGGCAGAAGCAATAAAATTACACAGTGTTTCACAGAGGATGCAAAGAGAACTTAGGGAACG
>CAYPTK010000281.1:0-2932 GCA_964413555.1 uncultured Bacteroidales bacterium
TTTAAACAAAAAAACTAAGTCAATAATTATAAGTCGTTTAGGTTATTGATGTTTGAAATTTGAGTTTTATTTGTTATTTGGTGCTTGTATATTTGGAATTTGGTTACGCGACATTATATGACTTTATAGACAGACACTAATTAATATTAATATTGTTAAAATTTGATGAATTCTTTGATACTATGGTATATGCCTAAAAATACACCAATTATGGTAAGTACAACAGTAAAAACAGGAAATTGCCATTGAATCCATTCATCCAGTTTTATACCCCCGATTACACCCAATAAAATGGTTGCAATCATTTGAAATGCAATGGAGGTATATTTAATGTAATTATAATGCGTTGGCTTGTGGCTGTTCTTTTGATTCTGTTTGAAGTTTTGATTCTTTTCCTCGCTTTTCATAATTAGTTTCTTCGGAGTCCATTTGACAATTCCCGATAAAGACACATCCTGGTTCAATGGCTAAACGGTTCACGATCATATCTCCTTTAATTTTAGAAGATGCTTTGAGTGATAATAATTCAGTTGTTGTGATTTTGCCTTCAATCTTACCTGAAATATCCCCGTTTTTGCAATGAATTTCTCCTTTTACTTTTCCGCTTTCACCAATCACTAATTTCCCGGAAGTGTCTACATTGCCTGTTAAATTACCGTCAATCCGTATGTCGGAGCTTGAATTAATGTCTCCTTTTATATTTGTTCCATTTCCGATGATATTGATGCAATTGTTGTTTTCTGGTTCTTTGTGATTTTTTCCCATGATAAAAAGCAATTTTATGAATAAAAAATGTTAAGAGACAAATATATAATAAATATGTAAATATAAAACCAAAATTAATATTGTTGAATGGAATTGCAAAGTTTGCATATAAAAAAATGGGTTGAATTCATGATTTTAATTATTTTTATTAAAACGGGGAGTTTAGTCAATTCTTTTTTATTTATTAGAAAACAGAGGGATAGGATTTAATGTATGGTTTTGAAAAATGGTTACACGATTAAAATTTTGAAAAATAACAGGACAATATATACGGAATTGAATGGGTTAAAATTATCGGTTTTATTCAGACGTTGATTTATCTGTAAGGGGAGTTTTAATGATGTTTAAATAAGCGGCAGTTTGGATTTGAGCAAGAGGAAAAAACAGTTTGGATGAGTTGCTTTCTCTTGCTCACTGCTGTTGCTCCAAACTGTTTTGTCGGGATGGCCAGATTTGAACTGGCGACCCCACGCCCCCCAGACGTGTACTCTAACCAAGCTGAGCTACATCCCGGAAATTGGTGTGAGTGTGATCGTTCGTGTTCGTGTAATGAGGGTTCGTTATAAAACGATAGTGCAAAATTAACGATATATTAGAAAACAAAAAAATAATCTTTACTATTATTCATTTTATGTCAATTTTATTATTATTATTTTTGTCAAAATTATATAATCATTTAAAGCAAGAAATATGGCATTATTTGAGCAATTGAATGTAGGTGATGAAAGCAATAAAAAGGAACAATTAAATGAAACAGAAAAAATAAAATGTCTTATTATAGGCTCCGGCCCGGCAGGATATACCGCTGCAATTTATGCTGCCCGGGCGAATTTAAAACCTGTATTATACCAGGGGTTAGAACCCGGTGGGCAGTTAACGACTACCACTGATGTTGAAAATTTTCCGGGATACCCCGATGGTATCACCGGGCCGAATATGATGAAAGACCTTCAGAAACAAGCAGAGCGTTTTGGTACAGACGTGAGGATGGGGCTCGTGACATCTGTTGATTTTACTTGTGAACCACGTGAAATAATTATTGATGAATCTAAAGCAATTATTTCTGAAACAGTCATAATAGCAACAGGAGCAAGAGCGAAATACCTGGGCCTGGAATCAGAAGCAAAGTTCAGAGGCACGGGGGTCTCTGCATGTGCTACATGCGATGGTTTTTTCTACAGGAACAAAGTAGTAGCAGTGGTTGGTGGAGGCGATTCTGCAGCAGAAGAAGCTCTTTATTTATCAGGCCTTTGTAAAAAAGTATTTCTCATTATCAGGAAAAATTACATGCGTGCATCAAAGATTATGCAGGACAGGGTTTTTCAATCCCCGAACATAGAAATCTTATTTGAACATACTACAAAAGAAATCGTGGGCAACCAGGGTGTAGAAGGTGCGGTTTTATATAATAAACGAACCAGCCAGGAGGTACGCATTGATATTGAGGGATTCTTTTTAGCAATTGGCCACGAACCCAATACAGATGTTTTTAAAGAATTTCTTGAAACAGATGAAAACGGGTACCTGAAAGTTATCCAGGAAACCACTAAAACCAACATTCCAGGCGTATTTGCATGTGGAGACGTGATAGATACCGTGTACAAGCAAGCTGTCACTGCTGCTGCTTCCGGGTGTAAAGCCGCGATAGAAGCAGAAAGGTATTTACAAACTAAATAGTGTCCGTCTATAAAGTCCGACTTCTTCGTTATGCCCGATGGAAAAACAATCCATTTACGCGAGTAAACTCCTTATTTTTCCATCTTCGCGAGCCTCGAAACCTCCATTATAAAGATTTTAATACAATGAAGGCATATTTTCAGGAGGTTCCACCTGACCATTGAAATTAACGGTACTACTGCAATTATCGTGGAAAAAGGATTATTAGAATATAGAATTCTTGAAAACTCAAAATCAACTTCCACTAAAATGGTAGTTGAACAAAATTAACTATTGATCAGATGTATTCAGACTTTATAGCCTGGGCACTGACTTTAAGGACAGGCTATAAATAAATGATCAGGTGCTAAGGATACAGAAGAATGCAATTGTAATTTTTAAACCGTTAACCTTTTAAAACGTGTACAAAAATGAAAAACTTATGATGTCGGTTTTTGTCGGGGTTTATTTTTCCCCTTCTAAACCCCGCGTTATTAGCGGGTTTTGTTTT
>CAYPTK010000282.1:0-2930 GCA_964413555.1 uncultured Bacteroidales bacterium
AATATTGATAGAACGCAATACCATGTGTTTTATATAATTGATCTGCATCCTGCTCAGATAATTGGCCCCCAGGAGCAATTTCACCAGGTCTACACGGGCTGCATTATATGATTCTTTTTCCTTTTTCAATCGCTTGTATTCCTGGTTCGAAGTATTTAAAAATAATTCGATAAATCGTTCAGGCAGGTATTCCAGGTCATTTAGCTCGTCTTCACGTTCGCGTTTTTTATATTCCTTAATGGCATATTTTTGATCTACAGGCACATAGTATTCCCATTTTTTCGTGCGCTTGTATGATTCGGTTCTTGGCCTTGGCCGCCAATTCGATTCTGGCCTGAGCATCAATGGGTTGTCAATTTCCAGGTAGCCTTTTTCAAGTGAAAAAAGCAATGTATTCACGAAATGAATCCATCCCCCTCCAATGTATCCATGAATGGCACTCCATAATGTAGTCTCTTCACTTTTCACGATATTCTTATCCACTGAATCATTTGAGCTGGTATCCAATTTTACACCTATTGATTGTTCTTTTAACTGACTGACAAATTCTTTGTCAAAATTAACCGGGTAATAAGTAAAACTGTTAAAATCAGACTCGCTGTTGGCCGATGTATGATGAAGCTCTTCAATATTGTATATTTTAATCGAATCATTCTCTAATTTCAATTCGATCTCTAAATCTGTGCCCCAGGTCATTTTTTGAATCATTTGCCTGCCTAATTCTTCCTGCCCGTTCATGAGTATTGAAACCGAAAATACCAGGGCGATGAATAATGCTGTAATTTTAGTATCCATATATACTATTTTAAAATTAATAAAGTTGTTATTTAACAATCTTAAAAATACCAAAAATTTAAAGAATTAAAATAAAAAAATTTATAATTTGATTTTTTTTATTAATATTTACACGTTCATTAGATAAAACAAAAGAAATAACAAAAACATGAAACAGCTGATATTTATTTTTTCATTGATTATGATTATTTCCTGTAATGAAAAAGAGCCTCATTTTAAAGTGGAAGGAAATGTTGAAGGTGGTACAGGCAAGATGATTTTCTTAAAGAAAATGCGAAACAACAAACTGGTGCCGGTTGACTCCGCCGTGATTAATGAAGACAATTATTTCAAATTAACCGGGACAACAGGAAAACCACGTTTTTACACGTTACAAACAGGCTCGAATGAAGCCATTACACTAATCATTAATACAACAGATGAAATCTATATAAAAACCAGTATTAAAAATTTTAGCAACGCGTATTCAATCAATGGCTCGGTTGACTCCAGGTTTATTCAGAATCTTTCGGGTAAAATTTCCAGGTCGAGAGAGGTCATTGATTCGCTGGGCCGGGTGTTCAGAGAAAACAGGAAAAACCCCGAGATCGCGTCAATCAAAGCAGAGCTTGATTCTATTTATCGTTCTACAATACAGGATACAAGGGAATACCTGGCGGGATTCATAAAAAAACATCCATCATCTTTAGCAGGTTTAATGGCTGTTTACCAAAAATTGACCCCGGGAAACAGGCTTCTTACAACCGAAGAACATTTCGACATATACCTGTTGCTCGATTCGGCATTGACAAAAAAATACCCGGGATACGAGCCGGTTCAGCGGTTTCATGAACAGGTTCAACATGCCAAAGAAATGAAGAAAAAATTCAGCACCGGTCAGCCGGTACCTGACATTGCATTGCCTTCACCAAAGGGAGATACCATTTCATTGTCATCTTTAAAAGGACAACACGTGCTGCTTGATTTCTGGGCTTCATGGTGTAATCCATGCAGAATTGAAAACAAAAAATTTGTCAGGCTATATTACAAATACGCAAACAAAGGCTTTGACATTTACCAGGTTTCATTAGACAAAAACAAAGAAGAATGGGTTAAGGCAATACAAAAAGACAGGATTGGAGGTTGGCATCAGGTAAGCGATTTACAACACTGGAGTTCACCATTAGTAGCGGTTTATAACATCAGGGATATACCAAAAAATTTCCTTCTGGACAAAGAAGGGCATATCATTGCAAAGGATTTAGACGGGGAACAATTAGGTGAAACGCTGGAAGAAATTTTCACTGCTCAGGAAACAAACACACCCAACAATTAAAACTTTATTTACTTGGTTCAAAAACAATTCATATATTTTGCTTCTGATCTTCATTTAGGGCTGTATCCTAAATCCCGGAGCCTCGAGAGAGAAAAAAAAGTAGTGCAGTGGCTCGAGGGTATCAAAGATAAAGCATCCGAGATTTATTTACTGGGTGATATATTTGATTTCTGGTGGGAATATAAACGTGTTGTACCTAAAGGATTTACCCGTTTCCTTGGAAAAATCGCTGAATTAACAGACAATGGCATTAAGGTGCATTTTATGACAGGGAACCATGATATGTGGATTAATCAATACCTGTCGGAAGAAACCGGAATGATTATCCACCGGAAACCCTTGATAAAAAAGATGAATGAAAAGCGTTTTTTTATCGCGCATGGTGATGACCTGGGGCCGGGTGATATTGGCTATAAATGTTTAAAAAAATGCTTTAAAAACAAGGGGTTACAATGGCTCTTTTCCTGGCTTCATCCTGACATTGGTATATATATTGGCCAAACATGGGCAAAAAAAAGCCGTTATTCCAAAACATTAACAGACCAATTCAAAGGAGAAGACAAAGAACGGTTGGTCCTTTTTGCAAAAAAAATGTTACAAACCACACCTGTTGATTATTTCATTTTTGGACACCGCCATATCCCTGTCGAATTAAAACTGAATAAAGACACCACGTTTATCAATTTAGGCGACTGGATCACGCGTTTTACCTATGGTGTATTTGACGGGAATGGGTTTCAACTTAAATCGTTTAAACCCAAATAATGTAATAGATTTTCTAATGCATATTTTGGGTTAAATGAATCAATATTTTAGATCA
>CAYPTK010000283.1:0-2373 GCA_964413555.1 uncultured Bacteroidales bacterium
TTGCAACATTCTGTGTGGCAAACCAGTGGTCGAAACCAAAATATCCGGGTGTTGGCTGTGCATTGCTGTTAAACTTTGAATTAAGGTGCCATTTCCCCGATAAACAGGTTGAATATCCCACCTCTTTTAGCATGGCAGGAATGGTTTGCTCATCAGCCTGTAAATGAACCAGGTCGAGACAATCTTCTACTTCTTCTTTTGCTGGCCGTATATAATCATAGATGCCTGCTCGATTCGGACTTCTACCTGTGAACAAACCTGCACGCGCCGGAGAACAAACCGGTGCGGCAGAGTAGAAGCTGGTAAATTTAATCCCCTCTTCACCTAGCTTATCCAAATTCGGCGTCTGAATGACTGGATGTCCATAGGAGGATAAATCGCCATATCCTAACCTGGCATAGCCAGAACCAAAAAGGTTGTTTTTCTTTTTTAGATAGTTGAACTTTGCCTAAAGGTAAACATTTTCATTTTCGTTTTAAAAATGCAAGATATCTTTATAATATGGATTTATTGACTGCAACTCATAAAAGTAAAATTAGCGGAGTTTTAAGTTGTTTTGACCGTCTAATATTTACGGGTACCATTCCACAAATCTGCTATGCACAAGGAATGACGTCCTACCTATATGCTAATAACATTCGTATTTTCGATTATCCCAAATTTGCAGAACCTTTTAAAAATAAAATACGTGATAATGCTGAAAAACTAGCCCGGGAGAATGACATTGAAATCGAGTTTGTCGCAAAGACCCATATACGCAAAGAAGATCTAATCAAAAATGTTCTAAAAAAACGAGGTACACATCCTGGTCTTGTACACATCATTTCGGCCATGGAAGCTTGTGGTAGTTATAAACCATGGCATAATAAACAATCCGGTAAAACATTTCTTAAAGGAACGCAGGGAAAATGTCTGCATTATTATTTCTATTTTATCGATCCATATATTGGTTATGGCTATATCCGGGTACCTACATGGTGTCCCTTCAAGTTACAGGTTTATATTAACGGGCACAATATTTTAGCTAATGAACTTACCAGGAGAGAAATTAAATTTTCAATGATTGATAATGCATTTGATTACATTGAGGATTTCGAAAGGGCACAGGAGCTAAGTAATAATTTAGATATAAAAAAAATACACCGACACATTGACGCTCTTGCTGAAAAATATTGTCCTGTTCTTTCTTCTTTTAATCAGGTATACCATTGGAGCATTATGCAGGCTGAATATGCTACCGATATTGTTTTTAAAAAACAGGAATACCTTCAAAATATCTATTCAGAACTTACAGCTACGGCTATACATACGGTAAAGCCAGATAACATCGCCACCTTTCTTGGACATAAAGTTGACCCTCGTTATCAGGGAGAAATTGGCAACAATTATAATATCCGTATCGAAGGTAGCCGTATAAAACATACAATGGGCAAAAGCTCTATTAAAATGTATGATAAGTTCTCTAAAATTCTGCGCATCGAAACAACAACCAATGATGTTAGCTTTTTTAAACACTACCGGGAGGTCGAACATAAGAATGGAACAAAATCCATGAAATATGCTGCATTGAAAAAGAACATTTACAGTCTGGGATCTTTGATGACACTTTTTACTGCTTCTAATAAAAGATATCTTGAATTTATATCAGCTTTTGACAATAAAGAAGCCGGACGGAAAAGGCTTGATAAGATATCAAATAAAAAGTCTGTTAACAATCGGAATTATAAAGGGTTTAATCTATTCTCAAATCAGGATTTAGCTTTGCTTATTACTGTCTTAAGAGGTGAATATAATATATCAGGCTTCCGCAACAAAGATATCAGAAATCGACTACCTCAATTTAACACCGCAAAGATATCAAGGCTGATAAAAAGATTAAATGTTTTTGGACTAATAAAAAAGGTCGGTAAAACCTATAAATACTATCTGACAAAATTTGGCAAAGAATTAGTTATTACTGCTGAAAAACTTAAGGAAACTGTCTTAATACCTGCTCTGAATTATTAAACTTTTGCCAAATAGAACAAGAATATTAGAAATAAGATACTAATAACCTAATAACCTAATAACCCAATAACACAAAGATACGAAATCAATGCACACCGTTTCGGCGCGATTCACTATTTTTGTGTAACAACAAACTTAATCCACAGGCGTTATAAATATCAAAATCATCGCACATGCAAACGATACGAGCCATAACCCTCCTCCTGCTCATCACCGCCACTGCCTCCGGTCAGCTGGCCAACCGCAAGCAGTCCCAGGAATTCACTGTGATGTTCTACAACGTGGAAAACCTGTTCGACACCGAAGACGATCCGGTGAAAGAGGACGAGGAGTTCACCCCCGAAGGCGAGAAGGAGTGGACCAAAG
>CAYPTK010000283.1:2383-2923 GCA_964413555.1 uncultured Bacteroidales bacterium
AAATAAGATACTAAATCATCACAAAGAATTACTACAATGTTAGGAGGAGATTCTTTTAATTCAGATTTACAGGAAAAAAGTGCTGTTATGAACAGTAAAAGAATTGTGATAGCTTTTAATTGTTTCATTGGTTCTATTTGATTATTATTGCAGTACCAAAAATCAATATGAACTCCTCATTATTGAACAGTCCCCAGGTAGCTTAATATTTGGATTTGCTTCCCGTCAATCATTCCTTCGTGATGATACCTGTAGCTGATGCGATCCAGGTTGTTAATCTCTCCTGCCGTATAGTCCTCATGAGGAGTAATGAACATGATACGTGGGAAACGCCCGGGATTAAAACTGACGATGCCATTTGGGTTCCCTGCCCGGGCAGCTGCTGCAGAGAACCTCGCAACCTTTGTTACGCGCCGCCTGATAAAAAATATTCAATAAGCAGGTTGGATAAAGCTATGAAAAAAATGGTTCCATTTCCAGTATTTTTCTTGAAATATGTAAAAAAGATGGTTGAAAAATATGCCTTTTTTTAAATAAAAT
>CAYPTK010000284.1:0-2918 GCA_964413555.1 uncultured Bacteroidales bacterium
AGCTGGAAAATTATTGCGATGAGTTTTTATTTACTTCTGTAGAAAAAGAAGGAAAAAGCTTTTTTTCAAAAAACATTGCTACTACAATAGCAAATTACAGGAAAAAAACAATCCTGCTGCATTTTGACCTGAGGAAAAACCTCGTGCACGATCAACCAACAAAAGGATTAACTCATTATTTAAGTGATAATTGTAACAGTATTAACGAAATCATAACATCTACTGATAATGAACACCTTGACATAATATTGCCCGGAGCTGTCCCTCCAAATCCAAGCGGATTGATCAATTCAGCAAAAACAGGGATTTTGATGGATGATTTAAAACAAAAGTATGATCATATTATCATTGACACATCACCGATTGGAATCATTTCAGATGGTCTTCATTTATCAAAATATGCAGGCAATATTTTTTTAATCGCCCGACATAATTATACTCCATTAGAATTATTTAAAAAAGTATCGGAAAGCTTTCAACAAAAACAATTCAGCAATGTTTATGTAATTGTGAACGACATAAACAAAACAAACTCACATTCATATGGTTATGGATACTATTATGGAAAAGGGTATAATTATAACAATAAGAGTAATAACAATAAAATTATGAATTATTTTAAAAAGAAAATGATGCATTTGACAATAAAAAATTTGTTATAAATGATTTAAATTTATATTTTTATACAATAAGAAATAAAGTATAACATAAAAATTGTGCTCATGTATCATTCTATAATTAAAGTTTGTTCCTTATTTATTATTATTTTATTCGGAAACTATGTTAATGCTTCCGGGGTGATGAAAATAAACAGTGACTCCAATAATTATACAGTGGAGTATACAGATCAGGATTCAATGAATAAACCTTCAATACGTAAAGGGGATAGTATCTTGTCAGAAAATATCGCGCATACCACAAATGATACGACAGATCTGCATGACTCAACATACACGGACCGGGGGGATACATTACAGCAAGCCATGAAAACAGATACAACCCCAACAATAGATACAGGCATGACCGAACAAGACACGTCAACGCGTTATCCTGTAATGCAGGATACACATGATCTTTCATTAAAGGACACCGCTGAAAAAATTATTGATTCCTCTTCATCGAAAGTGCAAGAGCACCTGACAATGGATACGGTTTCGATGCATCAACCCGACAGCAACATAAGCCCCCCCCAACCTACTATCACGGTGGAACCAACAGACATTCAGGAAGATGAAACAATTCCGGGCCCAATCGATGAACAAACACCAACCATGGAAGACACGCGTGAATCAGCGGCAATAAATACCCCTTCCGGGAGTATTTATAAAATTCAAATTGCAGCCAGCAAAAAACCACTTGATCAGCACGCGTTAGATAAAATATATACAGGAGAAAAACAAATCAGCCAGGAAACAGAGAATGGATGGTATAAATATGCAATTGGGGATTTCAGCTCCTATAAAAACGCTGTAGAATATTGCAGAAAACTTCAAAACGAAAACTTTTTTGTTAAAGGTTATAAGAACGGGATAAAATTCTATCCATACTCGAAAGGGCAAAAAAAGCTTAATTCAACACTTAACATTGAACGAAACCAAAACATCAGTAAGGATGGTGTTATGTATGGTATACAAATTGCCTCTGCAACAAAACCGGTTTCAAACAATGTATTAAAATTATTATACCATGGGCAATCAACAGTGTACGAGACCCGTGTAGATAATTATTATGCATATATAACTGATTTAACATCCAGTTTAATGGACGCGAAGGAAGCATTGAAACGAATTGATATACCCAGCGCGTTTATCGTGAAGTATGAAAACGGGAAACGAATGATAACGGGGCAAATACAATAAATCCTGTAACTCTTATCATGTTAAATTGGAAGTGGGCTGTACAGGACTCGAACCTGTGACTTCCACCACGTCAAGGTGACACTCTGAACCAACTGAGTTAACAGCCCATGAACTAACTTCACAAAAATAATAAATTTAATTAAACCTGTTTCAGATCATTGCTTTTTTACAAGAATCAATTGTTCTTTTGTTCCTGCCTGGTTCATTAATAGCCCAAGCGTGTCAGCTTGTAATTGAATAATCTGTACAGCTATTTGCATTTTCCCTTCAGGGTTGGCGTATAAAAGATTGTTCATAATTTTATACGTGCCGCTATCTTTTAAATTGCCAATTTTAGATATATATGTCTTATCCTCGTTAAATTTAAAATATACATTGTCGCGGCACTTATTCACATCACTGCCTTCGCTTGTCCAGCTGGTACATGTCCATTCTCCTTTAATCTTTTCATATTTTTCAGATTTGGCACATGAAACAGCAATTATTACTAAAATGATCATTGAAATTTTTTTCATGAGATTATTTTAAAAATTAATAATTAGTGTTTGTTCATCTTTTATTTTGTTCATTAAAAATGCTTAAACTATTTAATTGAAAAAGCATATACAAAAATAATTGAAAAATGAATAAATATCAAATTCATTGGATATTTACCTGTTTAATATTATTATTTGCTTTAAATGTTGGAAAATACATCAATTCAACCCGCGCGGGATTAATAGTGTAAGTTCCTGTATATCTTGGCATTAAAATTATTTCAAATGAATAATCGCCAGGTGATAAATGTTCACGAAAAATTGATGTCTCGTGTTTATAGTATTCGCGATGTGTTTCATCATGAAAATTATTTTTCTTTCGTGCATATGAACATCCGCCGGGGATAGGTATATTGATCATAAGATAATCTGCATGTTTCTTGATCTTAACATTTGCCACGAGTTTCACCTTTTCCCCTGCTTTAAGAAATTCACCAGGTTTATTTTCAAAATAAGTTATGATCTCAAAATCATTTTTTTCCTCTTTTGGTCGAGGGTTAATATACTCCTGATAGCTTGTCAA
>CAYPTK010000285.1:0-2893 GCA_964413555.1 uncultured Bacteroidales bacterium
TACATGCAGACATATTTTCAGGAGGTTCAATCTGACCATTTAAAAAACAAAAAAAAGAACCAGATTAATTCGGACATTATGGACAAACACTATTTAGAGCAAGATGCATAGCATGATAAATAAATTCTTTAAAAAAAAAGCAGAATCGGTTTTCCCGAATCTGCTTTTTTATGACTTTATCTTTTTCTCAATATCCTCCACTTGGAGGCGGAATTTTTTATCAGTTTCCATTAAATTATTGACTGTTTTGTATGCATGCAGTACAGTGGCATGGTCTTTCCCTCCAATTTTTGATCCTATAGTTGTCAAAGATGATTTTGTAAGGTTTTTAGAGAAATACATGGATATTTGCCTGGCCTGAACTATTTCACGTTTTCTGGTTTTTGATTTAATGAGATCAAGCCCTACATTGAAATAATTGCATACTACTTTTTGAATAAACTCGATAGTAATGTCTTTTTTGGTATTTTTTATGACTTTATCAATTATCTCTTTGGCAAGTTCTATTGTAATTTCTTTTTTATTAAGAGTTGATTGAGCGAGGAGAGATATCAGGGAGCCTTCTAATTCCCTTATGTTTTCGGTGATATGAGAAGCCATGTATTTTACGACTTCATCACTCATATCTATTCCGTCATTATATATTTTTTTCTTGAGAATATTGATTCTCGTTTCAAAGTCAGGGGGTAATAATTCTGCAGCCAATCCCCATTTAAACCTGGATATTAAGCGTTGTTCCACTCCTTCTAATTCCACGGGTGGGGTGTCAGATGTAAGAACAAGTTGTTTTTTTGAATGTTGTAATTGATTAAATATATGAAAAAAGATATCCTGTGTTTTTTCTTTTCCGGCAAATTCATGTATATCATCAATGATGAGCACATCAATCATTTGGTAAAAATGCAGGAAATCATTTTTTGTATTGTTTCTTACAGAATCAACAAATTGGGTTTGAAAATGATTGGCATCAACATATAAAACAATTTTATCAGGGAATTTTTCTTTCGCTTTAATTCCAATTGCCTGTGCCAGGTGAGTTTTACCTAATCCTGAACCGCCATAAATAAATAATGGATTGAAGGCAGTTCCTCCAGGATTGTCTCCTATTGCTAAACCTGCAGCTCGTGCTAATCGATTGCATTCTCCTTCTATAAAATTGCTAAACGTGTTTTGAGGATTTAACCTGGGATCTATATTTAATTTTTTTATACCCGGGATGACAAATGGATTCTTAATAGCAGTATCCTCACCATTATCCTGTATGGGAGGTAAAGAAACAGGACGGTTTTGATAGTGCTTGTTGTTTTTTGTCGGGAATTTTACAGTATATGGACGCTGGTCAGTATAATAATTATTTTCTACTACTACATTATATTCAAGTTTGGCATCACTACCCAATTCTTTACGAATGGTCTTTTTTAATAAATCAATGTATTGTTCTTCGAGGTATTCGTAGAAAAATGGGCTGGGAACCTGTATCGTTAATATTTTTTTCTCAAGTTTTAGCGGAACAATAGGTTCGAACCAAGTTTTGTAACTAATGGAGGGAACATTATCTTTTATGATTTTCAGGCAATTATTCCAAACCTTTTTGTGCATGTGTACTTAAGTTTATTATTATCAAAGAGTTGTTTTATTTTAACATGATATTTATTTTTGAGCAAGTTGTAGAAAAAAAAATTAAATAACAAATTAATTTTTGCTTGTTTTTTTGAAAAAAATGATATGGTTTTAGATTTCAATATCTTACTAAATTAATTTTTTTTATTTTTTTTTGGTTTGATAATCAGTCAAATATGACTAATGTTAAGATACTGTTAAATAGGACTTTACATAAAATTAATATATAGAACAATTAATTCAATTCTATTATTTACTTCCAAAAACTGAAAATTGAATATATCGTTTGGGATTTTTATAAATATCGTTAATTAAAATATCAAGTTCTTTGGATACACTTTCTAAATTTTTATAAAGCGTGTCATTATTCACGAGTTCTCCTAATGTACCTTGCTTATTATTGATTTTAGATAAAATACTTTCCATTTCCTTTAATGAAGATTCTGCTGAATTAATGGCTGATTTTAGGCGGGATGCTTCTAATGAATCACTCACTGACCGCATATTCTTGATTGTAGAAGCAATTTCAAGATTGTTTTCTTTGATCGTTCGGGTTACTGATTCCAAATTATTTGAAATGTTTGCAAGCGTTTCTTTTTCCTGCTTGAGTAATAAACTTAGGCTTTCTGTCGTGGTATTGATATGTTGAAAACTTTCACTGATGTTTTTTTTGTTCGTTTCATTAAACACGTCATTTATAAAAATATTCAACGAAGCAATCAATTCTTCTGTTTTTTGCTTTAATGGAGATATCTCTTCTTTAATCTTTTCACTGAATCCGGTTTCTACATTACTTTTTACTGTATCTCCTCCCCGGTGGAATTCTTCATGGTCGCTCAATAATAACCTTATGGATGATGTCCCCATTATATCACTCTGTATTAAAGCAGTTGAATGAAGGGGGATATTGACATCTTCCTCTACTCTGAATTCAACCTTTAATTTGTTGTCTTTACCGGGGATAATGTTTATATCAGAAACCTGGCCAACTTTATACCCGTTCAGTAACACGGGATTTGCTTCGGCCAGTCCTCTAATATTTGAATAAATAGCAACATACGTGTTGGATGTTTTTAAGATATTCCTTCCTTTAAGAAAGTTAAATCCCCAAACAGAAAGAACGAGTACAATAACAAAAACAACCCCGATTTGAATTTCTTTTTTGATTTTCATCTGTTTATTTTTAATTTTTAATGGTCATATAGCTTGCCCCGCTAACGGCGGGGGAGCTCGCCATGAGTTTATATTTTTGTCATACACGTTACTATGAGGA
>CAYPTK010000286.1:0-2874 GCA_964413555.1 uncultured Bacteroidales bacterium
AAAATGGCAATTCAAAAAGTAGAGGTTTACGTGCTTAAAGCAAATGCATACAATCTGATGAAAAATGATCAAAAAGCCATGAGTTATTTTGACAGAGCGTTAAAATGCACACAGGGCAGTGATAAAGAAGAAATGTTGACCAGGATCGGGTATTCATTTCAGCAACGCGGAAAATATCAACAAGCCATCAAATATTTTAACAAGGCTTATGAACGAAACACTGCTTCAACTGATCATGTTTTTAATATCGCGATATGTTATGAAGAACTTCAGGATACAACAAACAGTATTGCATATTTTCAAAAATATTTAGATATTGACCCTTTTTCAGAAATCGTGTGGTTTAAACTCGGGAAAGCATTTGAGTTGCAAAATGAACATGAAAAGGCCATTGAAGCATATGACTATTCCTTAGCTATAGAAGAATCTTTTGCCCATGTATATCTCAGTAAAGGCTCTTTGCTGATGTCAATCGGGGAATACCAACAAGCCATTGCGACATTTGAAGCCCTTCTGGAAGTTGAAGATGATTTTCTCGAAGCATATTGTTTTATAGGAGAATGCTATTCGCAAATGGGCAGGAAAAATAAAGCAATACATTATTTTTTTAAAGCATTGCGTATTGATAATGAATACTCTGAAGCATGGTTTAATATTGGCAATATTAAACTCGAGCAAGAGAAGTATAAAGAAAGCATCCATTACCTGAAAAAAGCCAAATTGTTTGAACCGGATAATGCTGAATACTGGTTCACGTTAGCCGAAGCATATGCTTCTCATGGCGATTATGTTAATACAAGAAAAGCATATCAAAAAGCCTTATTTTTTGATCCTTATTGTGAAGAATATTGGTGTAAATATGCACAATACTTTTTTAACAGGGGGCATGTTAATAAAGCCATTGATGTTATTGAAAAAGCCGGGGAATATCATTTTAACAGTAATAACCTCCTGTTTTATCTTGCTGGTTTTTATCTTACCAAAAAGGATACTCAGACCGGGATTACTCTTTTAGAGACAGCGCTCATGTCAAATCCGCTTCAACACGTGGTATTATATGATATATGCCCGAAAGTTATGGAAAATGAAGACGTAACCAATCTCATAGAACGGCACATTAATACATTAAAATACATCTGATAATGAACTTGCAACTTCCCCACATCCCCGAGAGAGACGGGAAAAAAAGAAATAAAGGCCTGACCATGGTTATGGATAAGGGACTCAGTGTATCCCAGGCTGAACAACTGGTTGATTCATGCGCTGAATATATTGACCTGGTCAAATTTGGATTTGGAACAGCATTGCTTACCAATAAACTGAAAGATAAGATCAATATTTACAAACAGGCCAATATACAGCCCTATTTTGGAGGGACATTGTTTGAGATATTTCTGGTCAGGGATCAATACAATGAGTACAAAAAATTTCTGGATCAATATAATATGGAATTGACTGAAGTGTCAGACGGGTCATTGGTCATTCCTCATGAAAAGAAGTTGGAATTTATTCGTGACCTGAGTCAGCATATGACTGTTCTTTCTGAAGTAGGTTCAAAAATTGCCGGTGTTGAAATTCCTACAGATAAGTGGGTCAATATGATCCAGCAAGAACTTGAAGCCGGATCATGGAAAGTGATTACAGAAGCCCGGGAAAGTGGGACTATTGGCATTTTTAATAAAGATGGTTCTGCCAATAATGAGCTGATCGAAGAAATCATCCAGAATATCAACCCGGGCGACGTGTTATGGGAAGCTCCTAATAAAAAACAACAAACCTGGTTTATTAAACTCCTCGGAAGTGATGTAAACCTTGGAAATATCGCGACCGATAGTGTCATCCCTCTTGAAACACTTCGCCTTGGTTTACGTGGTGATACTTTTTTTGACTTTTTACCCGAACATTTGAAAGAATAATGAGCAAACACGTCAGGTTATTTCCCTTCCAAATGAATCATTTTTTAAATCTGGCAGTTCAAAGCTATTCATACTTTAATAAATCATTTATCATGTTTTGGTGCTGTGGTGTTAATAATTAAAAATAATTAAAATGAAAAACAACATAAAACGTTATATCAGCATAGGGATCAAGGGTATTGGCATGGGAGCTGCTGATATAGTGCCCGGCGTATCAGGCGGGACCATTGCTTTTATTACCGGTATTTATGAAGAGCTGATCCATTCCATCAAATCAGTGAATTTTACCTCGTTAAAAGAGCTTATGAAATCGCGTATCGCGGTATTTTGGAAAATGATTAATGGCAATTTTTTACTTGCTGTATTCACAGGAATCCTTCTCAGCGTGGTTTCGCTGGCTCATATACTTGAACATTTGCTTGACACTTACCCTGTTTTGATATGGTCATTCTTTTTCGGACTCATTATTGCTTCTGCCATTTACATCACTCGAAAAATTTCAGGATGGAATGCTGGAAAAATTATTGCACTGGTAGCTGGCATCGCGTTTGCTTATGCCATTACCGAGATTACACCGGCACAAACTCCAACGGCCTGGTGGTTTGTCTTTATTTCCGGTGCGCTTGCTATATGTGCAATGATATTGCCTGGCATCTCGGGTAGTTTTATCCTGTTATTGCTTGGCAAATATCAATTTATCCTGGCCGCGGTCAATGATTTCAGGGTAGACGTAATTGCCATCCTCATGGCAGGAGCTGTAGTCGGGTTGCTTTCATTTGCAAATGTATTATCCTGGTTGTTTAAAAAATATCACGATATCACGATTGCCGTCTTATCCGGTTTTATGATCGGATCATTAAATAAAGTATGGCCATGGAAAATTGTTGAAAAAAGCATCGTGGATGATGAGGGTGAAATCATTCCATTAATCGAAAACAACGTGCTTCCATATCAGTAC
>CAYPTK010000287.1:0-2866 GCA_964413555.1 uncultured Bacteroidales bacterium
TTGTTAATATTTTATATCTACCAAAATATCGTCGCTCCGCGACTTTTCAAGTCCCTGAAACGACATTATGTTAGAATTTTGTTTAATCAAAATTCAGAGTCCTGTAGGGTGCGACATTATGTCAATATAAGTGATAGCTGATGTTTTACATGTGTTGAATTATTTTAATCGAACAGTATTGAAATTTTATATATAAAACATATTTCAATAAAAACCATCCACACTCATCCCCCCGTTTTCCACGTCCATCCAAAAATGTTTTATTCCCGACACGGGCTTAACGTATATTTGAGGCATAATTTTTTAAAAAGTATCATTTAAATTTAATGCCATGAGAACGGGTATATTTATTATAATTGTATTATTTTTTTGTTTAACAGGGGTCTTGAGAGGAGAAAAAGCCGCTGAGGTGTACCAGACCATCCGGGGGCGGGTGATTGATAAACAGAGCAGGGTATCATTGCCCGGGGCAAGCCTTGTCGTTGAATTTAACGGGGAACAAACCGGAGCTGTCACCGATACAGACGGCTATTTTACCATCCCGAAGGTTCCTGTTGGAAGAGCCAACATAACAGCCAGTTTTGTAGGGTATCACTCAGCCACCCTCAGTAATCTGAATATTACATCGGGAAAGGAATTGGTGCTTGCCATTGAGCTGATCGAAAAGGTAGAAAAAGTAGAAGAGGTGACAGTGAGAGCCTCTAAAAAAGCAGAATCTGTCAACCGGATGGCCAGTATCAGCGCCCGTACCTTCACGGTGGAAGAGAGTAAGCGGTATGCCGGTGCCCGAAACGATGTCTCGCGTATGGCAGCCAACTATGCCGGCGTGGGTACTGCCAATGATGCGGTGAACGATATCGTAATCCGGGGCAACTCACCTACTGGATTGTTGTGGAGGCTGGAAGGCGTGGACATCCCTAATCCCAATCATTTTGGAGGCATGGGAGCTACCGGCGGGCCGGTAAGCATGTTAAACAATAATGTATTGAGCAATTCCGATTTTATCACCGGGGCTTTTCCGGCAGAATATGGCAATGCCATGTCGGGTGTATTCGATTTGAGCATGCGAAACGGGAATTATCAAACCCATGAGTTTTTAGGGCAAATCGGGTTTAATGGGTTTGAGCTTGGTGCAGAGGGGCCTATCTCGAGAAAAGCCCGTTCGTCTTACCTGCTCAATTACAGGTATTCTACTATGGGAGTTCTTAAAGCGATGGGTATGAGTTTTGGCACGGGCGAGGCGGTCCCCGATTATCAAGACCTCACCTTTAAAGTGAACCTGCCCACGCAACATGCAGGACGTTTTACCTTTTTCGGATTAGGTGGCCATAGTGCCATTAATTTTATCTACAGCGAACGCGATACCACCAAAGAAGAAAAAAACCTGTATGCTTATGAGGGGCTTGATATATTTAGTTTCAATCGGCAGGGAGTTATAGGCCTTAAGCATAACTATATATTCGGAAACGGATTTTATACCGAATTAGCAATTGGCGCTTCCGGGATTTATAATAATGGACGGGCAGATTCGGTAAACGCGGTGAACAATGAAACATGGAACATAGGAAATAACCGGCTAAAAGAAAGCAGGATGTTTTTACAGGCAGAGCTTAATAAGAAATTCAATGCCAGACATCATGTTAAAATAGGAGGAAAAAGCCAGAAAATACAATTTGATTTATTCAATAACTATTATAATAATGTCCTTAATGATTTTATTGTATCATTACATTATAATGGTCATGCATATTTACATCATGCTTTTACCCACTGGCAGTTTAGACCCACTGATGAGATTATATTTAATACGGGTGTGCATGCTCAATACCTTGATTTTAACGAAGCATTTTCTCTGGAGCCCCGTTTTGCTGTGAAATGGAAATTGGATAAACGCCAAAGCATTAGTGCAGGATATGGATTGCACAGCCAAACCATGCCTTTGTATATTTATTTTCTTGAGTTCACTGGAACGAAAGGGCATAAATATATGCCCAATCAATCCATTGGTTTCAGTAAGGCCCATCATTATGTGATTGGATATGACAGGATGATTGCAAAGAATTTAAGAATTAAAGCAGAAGCATATTACCAGGATATATTCCAAAGTGCCGTAGAACCGGTGTCCAGTTCTTATTCCCTGATTAACATGACCTCGTGGGAACAACAATATCCTGACAGCCTTGTGAATGGCGGAGAAGGATACAACTATGGACTGGAACTGACAGTTGAAAAATTTTTAAGTGAGGGCATGTATTACCTCATTACAGCTTCCTTGTTTGAATCCAAATACAAGGGAAGTGATAATGTTCTGAGAAACACGGCTTTTAATGGCAACCATGTAGTAAATGCATTATTTGGAAAAGATTTTGAATTAAATGTCAAAAAGAAGAAGGAAAAGAAACGGTTTATTGCCGTGGATGCAAAAATAACCACTGCCGGAGGCCAGCGATATACACCGGTGGATGTAAATGCTACAATGGGGTCGAATTTTATAGAATATAATGATAGACAGGCTTTTAGTAAAAGGTTTGAAGATTATTTCAGGGCAGATATACGGATTGCTTACCGTACAGATGGGGTTAAATCTTCACAGGAATTCGCCCTTGATATTCAAAATGTCACCAACCACCAAAACCCTTACCAGATGAGCTTTGATAAAGGTGAGATGAAAGAAAAAGTGGTATATCAGCTTGGACTTTTTCCTATGATCCAGTACAGGATAGAATTTTAATGTGTAAATTGGGAAATTACCTTAAGGCAGCATTATAAAAAAAGTGCAGTTGAAAATTATTAATGAACATGAAATAAGAATATAAACAATTGAAAGTCAAGAAGAACAAACCATATGTCATTGCCTCTATAGTCA
>CAYPTK010000288.1:0-2849 GCA_964413555.1 uncultured Bacteroidales bacterium
TTAGATGTACCGAACCATGACAAATTCATTGCTCCCCCCTGGAGATGATTGTTTCATAGAATTCTAATGGCTGTTTTCAATATTTTGATTCAACACCTTTCGCGAGACCAGGAAAATAGCAGGTTTCTTAGATACAGGATTCTTTCTTGTCACTACCACGGTTTTATAAACATCTTCAATATTCAGATAATCCAACACCTCTTCCGGGGGGCCCTGTGTATGAATAGTTCCTTTATTCATCATTAACAGGTAATCACAGTATTCCCCGGCCAGGTTCAGATCATGAATGATCATCAGGACAGTCAAATCAAGGTCGTGATTCAATTGTTGGATCAGGTTTAGTATTTGAACCTGATGGGTGATATCCAAATGCGAAGTCGGTTCATCAAGTAATAATAGCTCCGGTTCTTGTGTCAATGCACGTGCAATATCCGCCAGTTGTTGTTCTCCGCCGCTTAACTGAGACATGTGTTTATCTTTTAAATGATAAATATCCGTGAGTTGCATGTAATGATGTGCTATCTCGTAATCTTTTTTGGTTTCAAAGAAATAAAAGCGCTTACGGTAAGGCATGCGTCCCATTAACACGTAATCTTCAACCGGGACATCAGCGAATTCAATGGTTTGCGTTACAACAGCCATGTTTTGTGCTTTTTGTCTATTGGACATGATCGATACATCTTTATCATTTAACATTACATGTCCTCTTTTTAGTGCCAGTTCACCTGATATACCTTTAAAAAGGGTTGTTTTCCCTGATCCGTTCGGACCGATGATTCCGGCGAATGTCCCGTTATTGATTTTAAAACGGATATCCTGCAACATAAATTCCCCGGGATAACCACATGATATATTATTTACTTCAAAAACCCTTTGCATGATATTTATTTCAATTTTGACTTCATATAAGAATTGGATAATACAATGATAAATGTTAACCCTCCTACCATACCGGTAATCACACCAATTGGCAGTTCACTTGGCGCCACAACAGTACGTGATATAATATCACAAATAATCAGGAAAGCGCCACCACCAAGAAAAGCACCCGGGAGCAAAATCCTGAAATCATGGCCTATAACCAGGCGAATTAAATGTGGAATCACAAGTCCTACAAACCCGATAACACCAGCTACAGAAACGCAAATACCGGTTAAGAGGGATGCCAATATAAATAACACCCGTATGGAAATCACTGAATTAATACCTATATGCATGGCTTTTTCTTCTCCCATTGACAAAGCATTTAACGGCCTGGCAAATAACATTGAAATGATGAGGCCGCAAAGGGCCGAATAAAATGCTATATTCAATAATAAGGTATTGGGTTCATCCAATGAGCCCATAATCCAAAAGATGATGCTGTGCAGGTTCTCAGAAGTTGTCAATGACATTAAAAACATCATGGTTGATGACGCGATAAAACTAATCATAACACCGATAAGCAGCATGCTGTTGATATTCGTTTTTCCTTTTCTCATTCCTAATGAATAGACAAGGAAAATAGTAATTAATGAACCTGAAAAACCGGCCAGGGGAAGCATATACGAACCAAACAAAACATTTAAATTTAACACGATGGCAAATGCCACGCCCAAGGCAGCCCCCCCTGATATTCCAAGCGTGTAAGGTTCTACCAACGGGTTCCTGTATATTCCCTGTAGTATGCAACCAGCGAGACTAAGTGCACCGCCCACCGAAAACCCCAGGATTAACCTGGGTAGTCGTATCTCATTTAAAATCAGAACTTCCATTCCGCCCTGCCCGTTTAAAATAGCAGGAATCTTAATAATGTCAATATCCATTATACCGGAAGTCAGTGACAGTACAGAAGAAATGATCAGGACGATCAAAAGACATCCCGTGAATATGAACCAATGAATGTATTTTTTTCTCATAGACGTTATTACAAATATATATGATGCACCATTATTTCCAAAGTTTTTCTGAATGTAGTAGGGGTTGGAGTACATGCAAGTTCAGAATCTATGACAAAAACATTTTTTTTTCGTACAGCGCTCAAATCCTTGTAATGTTCCCATATTTCTTTTTCATCAGTCCCTGTAATCCCCATTGTAACGACAAAAATAACATCAGGGTCTCGTGTGATTACTGTCTCCCGGCTTATAGTACCATATTTAAGATCATACGCGATATTATTCATCCCTGCAAATGTTATCAAGTCATTCATATAAGTACCGGGAATAACTGTAAATAAAGGTTTTTTACCGATTTGAAAAAAAACGTCCGGCTTGACTTCTTTTTCAGGAATCATTTGACGAATACTATCAATCTTGTTTTTTTCTTTCGAAATAATTTGCCTGGCTTCATCTTCCTTATTGGTTAATTTGCCAATTTGCAGGAATTGATTGCATATTTCATCAAAAGATGATGATTTATCCAATTGAACAATGGTTGCACCCGTGATGTTTAACTTTTTTATGGTTTTGGGTTTTGTCAACGTCGAAGCAATCACGATATCAGGTTTTAATAATACAATTTTTTCCATGTTCACATCTGTCGCGCTCCCAATGATAAGATTTTTATTTTTTTTTGCTACAGGACAAAATGATGTAGCGCCCACGACATGTTCTTCCAAGCCCAATTGCACGAGCTGCCTGGTAATAGACGGAGCCAGGGAGACAATCCGGAATTCCTTATTTATTGCTTCATTGTATTGCTTTCCCTTGTTACAGGAAACTGTAAACAATATAAAAATAAATGATAGAAATATTTTATTCATTTCTAATTTCAGTTTAAATATTATAAACCCGTGTAGCTAAACCAAAGCATATGATTTGGAACAAAAAATGTTTCTCAACATAATATCACTTGCTTGCTTTCAGCTT
>CAYPTK010000289.1:0-2845 GCA_964413555.1 uncultured Bacteroidales bacterium
GATGGTTTCCAAGTCACTATCTGTAATTTTTAATACCTGGAGATTAACCATTTTTTCAATAACAGAAGGTAATTCCCGGATATTTTCCTCTTTACAGTTTAAATTTAATATAATCACTTTTTCAGGATTGTTCATTGCTTCTTCCAATGATTTAAAACAATGAGAAGGATCAATAGAATCAAACCTGTAAATTATATTTTGAGAATTTACAGGAAATGATATTAAATATAATAGGATAAATAATTGTATGTATTTTAATAAAATTTTCATTATTTTGGCTTTATTATATTCTACGTTCCAAATTTTCAATAGTTTCTGAGAACAGAATGATATAGGTCACCTTATTATTGACTTGTTGCTATTAATTAAGCCATTAGAACATTCTTGTAAAACCTGGACGTTATTCGAATCTAATTAATTTGTTGTTAGTCAGCAGTTAAAAAGATTTGATTCGTGATAAGAGATGATGTGAAAGAGCATTCAGAAACAAGTATGATATAGTTAGCAGGCATGATATAGAATTTTTAACTTTTTAAATACTGCCATTCGAACTTGTTCTGTATCAAAAGGAGAATACTAAAAATGTTATAAATTTATTTTTTGTTATACCTGCCTCAACATGTTTTTTAAATTTCCAAAAACAGCGTATTTTGTGACTTTGCAAGTCTCGGAATCGAATATTTTGGTCTAACTCCCGGCTAATAGACAGATATTTTTTATAGTAAAAGAAATGAGAATTGTATCATAAAACAGAACAAATTGCTAATTTTGCGGCAATGAATAAATGAGCGAGGAAAAATATGAGAATCAGCGGGTTTACAATGGCAAAAAATGCCGGCAAACTTTATTATCCCATAGCACAATCCATACAATCAGTTTTACCCCTTGTCGATGAGTTTATTATTGCTTTAGGGGATTGCGATGATGATGACACGACCAAACACCAGGTAGAAAGCATTAATAGCCCCAAGATAAAGATCATAGATACGGTTTGGGATTTGGATAAATTCCCCGGGGGAATGGAAAACGCGCATCAAACTGATATTGCCAAGAGTCATTGCTCGGGAGACTGGTTGTTTTATTTACAAGCCGATGAAGTGGTTCATGAAAATGACCTGCCGGTTATAAAAGAACAGTGCCAAAAGTATGTGAATGACTTAAACGTTGAAGGATTTTTATTTGACTATTATCATTTTTGGGGTGATTATCATCATTATCATTATTCGCATGGATGGTATAAAAAGGAGATCAGAATTATCCGGAATTTAAAAGAAATACATTCATGGAAGTCAGCACAATCATTTCGTAAAATACCAAATTTTGACGGATTGCATTACAGGCAGAAAGAAGGGACATATAAATTAAAAGTAATTAAAATACAAGCGCGTATATACCATTATGGATGGGTTCGCCCTCCCCACTTGATGAAAAAAAAGAATAAAGCATTGGATACAATTCATAAAGGAAAAGAAGCAGCCAATGCAAAACATGCAGGGGGGCCAAATGAATTTAATTATGGAAGCATGAAGTATGTCAGAATCTTTAAAGGATCACATCCTTTTGTCATGAATGAATGGATACAGAAATTTAACTGGCAGGACAAGCTAAAATATAAACAGACTAAAAATAATCTTAAAAGGTTTAGGCATGAAAAATGGTTATACAGAATGTTATCATGCATTGAAAATAGTTTAGGATTCACATTTGGCGGATCAAAAAATTATAAATTAATAAATAATGATAGATCAAAGTAAAAGAGTATTCTTTCACATAGGCCTTGGAAAAACCGCGTCAACTTATCTTCAATACAAAGTATTTCCAAAAATTAAAGGGATATATTATATTCAACGAACCAGGTATAAAAAATCACCCCGGATTATCGAACAGTCAGCACATGATAAATTTTTTGTTTCCCGTGAGTTTGACAGGCAAATGGAAAAAGAATTAAATTGGTTTTCAGAGTATTGCCCTCATGCAAACATTATTGTTATCCTTAGACAGCATGATCAATGGATTGCATCACAATACCGGCGGTACATTAAAAATGGAGGAGCTAAATCCTTCACGGAATTTATTGATGTTAATAAAAACAAGGGAAAGTGGAAAATAGATGAACTTATGTTCTATCCTAAATTACGTTTTATAGAGAACAAGTTTGGAAAAAAACCACTGGTCCTTTTTCATGAAGACCTTAAAAAAGATCCTTATGCATTTATTGATAAACTCGTGGAATACATGGATGCATCTTATGATAAACATGCGATTTCTTTAAAAGCTTCGCATAAATCATATAGTACCAAACAATTAATACTTCTCAGGAAAATCAACAGGAAAATACATATAAGATACACGAAACACATTGAAAATAGATATAAAAGATGGTTCAGGCATCGGATCAATTGGTTGATATACCATTTGATTCTTTATGCCGCATCTTTAATACCGGCGAAAATTGTTAAAGACAAAACATTAATATTAAATGATGAATTGAAAAAAGTTAAAGATTTCTATGCAGAAGACTGGAATAAATGTAAACAATATGCAGTAAATTAATAAATCAATGCTCATTAAACCACCATATAATAAATATATATACATTGGATCATTGATTGTTTTTTCTGTAGCAATGAATCTATCCGAGTACGTGTTGAGCATTTCAATGTTTATTTTGCTCTTTAACTGGATATTAGAAGGGAATTTTAAAGAAAAGATGAATGTTTTGCATCATCGAAAAGCCCTTTTATTATTCCCGGGTTTTTATATATTATGTGTATTGACATTATTTTATTCCGATAATCATAATCATGCTTTGAATGTTTTACGGTTAAGACTACCACTTTTATTT
>CAYPTK010000290.1:0-2840 GCA_964413555.1 uncultured Bacteroidales bacterium
TCATCACTTCATCATCAGTCACCATCGTGAGTTCTCCGGATGTAAACAGTAAAAAACTGTTTGTTTTGCATGAAGGAACCAAAGTAAGCATCATGCAATGCAATGAAAACTGGTGTGAAATCGAACTACCAGATGGCAGCAAGGGATGGATAAAGCAGGAAAACATGGCAGAGATATAAAACCAACAGGTGGAGTTTTTATTATGATTTTCCACCTGAATCATGAATCAAACAGGCCCATCCTGTTTAAGAAACTCTTTAAATTCCTGGTAATCATTCTTAAGTTTTTCAAATGTTTCCTGTTTTTGATCCAGGCCTTTCATGCTTTCCGGGAGTTCCGGGTCAATGCACAATATTTCCCTTATTTCCCCTGGAAATTTTGCCGGGTGAGCTGTTTCCAAAGAAATACACAGCTGGCCTGGAGACAAATCATGTTGGTGCTCATTAAAATACTTCATCAACCCCTTCCATGCTACTGCACCATGAGGTTCCAATACCACCTGATCATTTAAATAAGCGTCTTTAATCATATTCCTGGTCACTTCATCATCAATGCTGATAGCATACATGTCTTGCTTCATTTTTTGGATATCAGGGTTTTTAATGATTTCTCCATTTTCATTCATCTGCCCCCCGTATAAAGCAATAATCCTTGCCATGTTGCTGGGGTGCCCTACATTCATAGCACTTGATATACAATTAATTGACGGGATGATCAAATCATAATCTCCTGTCTTAAAATACACGGGTACTTCATCATTTTCATTTGTAGCGATAACAAATTGTTTGACAGGAAGCCCCATATGCCGGGCCATCAGTCCACCCATGAGATTGCCAAAATTCCCGGAAGGAACGGAATATACAACATCTTCTTCCTGCCCGTTAAATAGTTTTGCATATCCATAAACATAATAGAATGACTGGGGAATCAGCCTTCCAATATTTATAGAATTCGCGGAAGATAATTTTAAACGTTCCAGCTCGGGATCTGAAAAAGCTTTTTTCACCAATGCCTGGCAATCATCAAATTTTCCGTCAATGGCAACAATCTTTATATTATCTCTTAACGTGGTCATTTGTTTTCGTTGCCTTTCTGTTATCTCGTTTTCAGGATACAGAACAATCACCCGGATATTGTCTAAACCATGGAACGCGTTGGCTATAGCGCTACCTGTATCACCAGAAGTTGCTGTTAATATTAAAATCTCCCTGTTCTCCTGTTTAAGAAAATACTGCATTAAACGTCCCATCATCCTGGCTGCAAAATCTTTAAACGAGGCTGTCGGGCCCTGGTCAAGACGCATAATGTATTTCCTGTCTTTAACACGCTCCAGTGGCACTTCAAAGTCATAAGCATCTTTTGTCAGACGTTCTAACTCTCGTGCAGGTATTTCATTTTCCAGGAATTTTTTTGCCAATATAAACGCGATTTCATGATATTCCATCCCGGAAAACTCTTTTAGCTCGTTCATCGTCAGCCGTGGAAGCCTGTCAAACATGAATAATCCCCTGTCCGGGGCAAGTCCTTTTAAAAGCGCTTCTTTAAAACTAACATTGCCACTGTTTAAATTGGTTGAATAATATTGAATTGGTAAAGGCATGTTCAATTTATTTTAAATTACTATTATTATATAAGTTCGGGGTTGAAATTTTACCTGTATATATTTTTTTATTCATGATAAATATAGCCTGTTTTATAGGTTTTACAAGAGGTATAGAGATAGCGCCGGACAGGAACAGGGGCCGTGGTGTATTGGCCATCCCCTCCTTTATACTTATCTTTACCCGTGTACGTGCTAAAAGCGTTGTCATGTGCATTTCAATTTATTAAACAGGGCAGTTTAAACGTTCGAAATGTTCATCTGTAAATTCATCCAGCGCGTGAATTTTCAAATCTGCAATGTCATACCGCGGGTCATTTACAAGCGAGGGATCAGGGATGGATACAACATTCATCCTCGCGGCAATAGCCGCGATCAATCCCACGAAAGAATCCTCGAAAACCAGGCATTTCGTTGGATCAAAACCAAGTTTTTTTGCCGCTGTCAGGTACACGCCAGGGTGTGGCTTATCATGTTCTTCAAATTCACAGGAATGAATGACCCGGAATATAGATGAAAGCCCAAGTTTTTCAATCACCGCGTCAATTATTTGCATGGGCGAAGTTGAAACCAGCCCCAGGGGAATCTCTTTTTTTAAAAAATACCCCGTGATTTCACTGACGCCTTTTTTCGCTTTGCCTTCTTTTATAACTCTTGCAGAAATACGGTCATATATTTCTTTTTTAATTTCACCAAACCGTTTTCCTTTCCAGGGAGACATTTCATAAAAATATTGTATCACCTGGTCTGTCCCCCACCCGTATGTTTTCATTTGCATTTTTTCATCTACAGGAACTCCAAGGTTTGTAAATACATCACGTTCTTCTTCCTGCCAAAATTTCTCGGAATCAATCAAAACACCATCCATGTCAAAAAAAACTGCTTGTATCATTCAGACGTTTTTTTTATTATTTTTTTCAATGACAAAAATATTAAATAATTAGCTCTATCCCTGCATTAATATAAATAAATGATCAAAATAGATGATTCTCATGTATTAAGGGGGCTTCTAAAATATTGTGTCAATATATATAATAAAATTGTTTAATTTAGATTATATAATTGGTATTTATTCATAAAGTCGGGTTTGTTCGATATTGATCGGCTTTATGGCCGGTTACTGTTTTAAAATCCATTATTCAGGGATGATCAAATTATTTAATTACACTACATACATTATTATCTGGCAGATATGCTGTAATGCAATCTCAACCGGTAAAACGCCCGTAAATCCAGGTAA
>CAYPTK010000291.1:0-1351 GCA_964413555.1 uncultured Bacteroidales bacterium
TTATAGTCTGATAAATGTAAATTATGAAAGTAATTTGTCCGGTCTTTTATGATGATTCGCCAAAACGCGATGGATTTGTTTTTTGAAATAATACCGGGATCATCCATGTTTACTGCATTAAAAAACTGGCATTGCACAGGGTAGGGGATAACAATAAAAAAAGTGATAAATAAAAGAAAGAGACATGTTTTTTTCATTGATTTTATGGATTTAATTGCTGACATTGTTAAATGAATGAATTAATTCTAACTGTATGATTATTTTTTCTTCACCGTGATGAACCCGTATGAGCGTGCCCCTGTGGGCAAGGGCACTTCGGGATAATCCTCTTTCTTAGCACAATTCGTTATATAATCATTAAATGATTGGTGTGCCTGTTGATCTGCCAAAACAAAATGAATATCGAATAGTTGCCCGGAATTGCCTCCCAATAGTGCATTTCCTGTCCATGTTGTGTCATGTTTTAAAAATATTTCGCGTGTTTGTGGCCAAAAACCGTTTGAACCCTGCGGATTTACAACAATCCAACAATGTTTATCTTTAGGGATATGTTTTCCTTTTCCCGCTAAGTCCACGGGAGTTGCCTGTATCGTGCCATCTCCAGGTTTTGAGAATACAATGACAGGTTCAGGCGCTATCAATGAAGTAACGGGTTCCAATTGTATATGTTTTATGTTTTCTGTACCTTTAATATTAATCGTGCCCGAGAATTTGTTATAATTGTTTTTTTCAACAAGTATATCAGAATACCCTTTTTTTAATTTTTCGAATACCACGATCCCGTCATCTCCTGTTTGTTTCGTTTCATTGTTGATATGAACGATTGCCTCTTTCACGGGGTCATCAGAGTTTTTCCCGGTTACTTTTATTTCAATTTTTTTATTCTTTGATCAACTCCCTGTAATGTTCATATCTCTCGAATATTTGTTTTACATATGTAACAGGTTCGATTCCCCTGACATACCCGTATTTAACAACTTTGTCATTATAATATTCAGGATATGAAAGATTTAACACGTATTGTTCTACTTCTTCATCCCATGTATCAGATTCAGCCTTGTATTTTTTAGCAAGTTTTTGTGCATCTACCACGTGAGAGTATCCACAATTATAAGATGCCAGTGTAAATTTTACTCGTTGAATTGAATCCGGGATGTTTTCCCACCTGTTCCACATGTTTTTTAAATATCGTGTGCCGGCACGTATATTGTCTTCAGGATTTGTAATGTCTTTAACACCCAGTTCTTTTGCAGTGGAAGGCAACAATTGCATAAACCCCCGGGCATTGGCCCAGGAATTGGCTTCGGGATTGAATTGAGATTCATGGTATATGATGGACCTTATAAAACGC
>CAYPTK010000291.1:1361-2837 GCA_964413555.1 uncultured Bacteroidales bacterium
TATAATATGGTCGTATTGACTGATCTTGCCCGTGTTTTGACTGTAAAATTCACTTTGAACGCGACGTTCAAATGACCTTGGACTTTTGAAATATTTATTGTAAATCACGTAATAATCTACTTCTTTCTTTATGCTATTCACCCATTTATTCACCGCGTTATATAATTCCGGTGAATTCTTTCTTACTGCCCAGGCAATTCGTTGGGAAAAACTCATTTCGGTTTCGATATCCAGTATTGGATAGTATGAACTGTTAATTTCCGCGATGTTATTATCTGCTATGGTATATTTTATTTCACTGTCCACTACTTTTTGAATTATTTTACCGGTAGACATGCCTCCTGGTATGGTATCAACATGTATTTTCCCGCCAATTTCATCCTGAATGTTGATTAAGCGGCGATAATATGATGAGTTTTTCCTTACAGATACGGTATCCCCGATTAATTGAATAGGGTCATTGATGATTTCTTTTTGAATCTCGTGGATTTTCATACGCCTCCAGTGTTCAGGCTTCCTTTGAACCAGTACCTGATGGGTTAAATAAAGATAGTCAGTGAATTGAGCAACTTGTTTACGGTCGCGTGTAATTGTTAACCCGTGAGCAATAATATCTCCATCGCCATTGTTCAGCATGGAAAATAGCTCATCTATGTTTTTCGCTACAATGATTTGCAGATCAAGTTCAAGATATTCAGCCAGTTTTTTCAACAGGTCATGTTCAAACCCCATGGGTTCCCCGCGATACAAAAAATAGCTGGTGCTACTGTACACCGTGATCGCTTTCAGGACACCATCCCGTTTAATTTCTTCAAGGTCTTTTTGTATTGCAGGTTGCTTGTTTTTTGATATCCTGTCTTTGGGTTTCGTTTCTCGTTTACATCCTGAAATGATAAAGGTAAATATTATTATTAAGAAGAGTAGACGGTTCATATGTTATAGGAATATTAAAATTATTACATGCTATTTGTATTCATAATCTATGGTTCAGGGGGTATAACGAACCAATACGAGGCATAGGGTTCAATCGTCATTTTATAGAGTGTATTGATCTCCCTGTCACTGATTAATTCATGTACCAGCTTATGATCTATGAAATTTAATTTGTATTCTCTTTTTTCAGCAGTCAGGTTTGACAGCGCGAATATTTCTCCCGCGTCTTCGTGAATCCTGTGAATCAGGAAGAAGTCATCTCCAACATCAATGATTTCCTGTGAAGAATCAGGGTGAAACACGGGATGATTGATCCTGATTGAGATACGCCTTAAAAGTTCATTGAATACTTCTGATGTTGATGTTTCCGGGTTTGCTAATAATTTTTTAAGTTCTTTATAATCCCATTTTTTCCTGTTAATGCTTCTTTTGATGCCGGTTTTTTGGTATCCTTCATAATCGTTTGACGTGGCAAGCAGGCTGTGAATGTAAAAAGCCGGAATTCCTTTGAATGACATCATGATGGTTTGTGAACAGATGAAA
>CAYPTK010000292.1:0-2820 GCA_964413555.1 uncultured Bacteroidales bacterium
TTAATAGTGTTTTATATCGATCTTTATCGTTTTGCGGTGAATTTTTCGGGTTAATGCAATGCCTTGTTTTGAAGTAGTTTTAATGTGTAATAGATTTTCTAATGCATGTTTTGGGTTGAAGTTTATAGGGTATATATTGAAATATAGAGGGATAGAGAGAGCATGGGATAGTGATAAGGGTGGGGTGCCCCTTGTATCCTATATACCTTTCTTTCCCCTTCATAATCACCCGAGCGTGTGTCAATATTTGCTCGCCACGGGTGTTTTATATGTTTATATTAAAAATGTCAAATTGAATGATTACAGTCTCTCGATAAAAAGAGTGAACACTTTTTCCTTGGCGGTAAGCAGGCTTGAAAGATAAACATTCACTGTTATTTCGTCTCCTTTAACTGTTGAAATAAATGATTGAACTTTTTTATTCGTCAATTTTTCCTCTCCCGGGGTAATCAATTTTGCAATAAAATCATCTTTTTGAATGAGTTTTTCTGAAAAAAGCATTTCAATACGCGATCCTATTGCCTGTTCTTTTTCATAACCCCACAATTGTTCTGCCTGTTTATTAAATGATAAGATAGTTCCCAGATGATCAAATGTTACAATTGCACCTGGTGCATATTCAATAACCTGTTCATTTCTAATTTTAATTTTTTCAACATCTTTGTATTGTTTTCTAATATCTCGTTTGGTTTTATTTATTTCTTTTTCAATTTTTTTATCTGTCTCGGCAATTTCGTCTTTTTGTCGTGTTATAGTTTGTTCTTTTTCGATTAATTTCTCGGATAATGATTTGAATTCGGTAATATTATGGCCAAGCAGAAGAATCCTGTTAATATCCCCGTAAATATCCCTGATAGGTGTAATGATCACTTTCACCCATATTTCTCCTCCGGATCTTGTTAACAGTGATATTTCTTCATTATATTTTTTCCCTGCAGTAATATCATCCCATATGGTGTCAAAATTGGGAAAACTTGATTTGTCTATTAAGTCAAAAATAGTTTTTGTTTCAAATTTATCAAAAGAATCATAGCCCAGGGAGTTTATAAATAAATTATTGGCATCCATAATTTCTCCTTTAACAGTAAATTCAGCTTTGACATCGTTATTATCCAATGCTTTCACGTGTCCTTTATAAACGATGTTTTGTTGTTGTAATCGCGTGATATCCATCCCGAGGAACAGAATTTTTTCAATGGATTGATCAGGGCCTTTTATTGCACTATATGTAGCCAATGTCCAAAGATCATTACCTTGTTTTGTCGTGTATTTAATCTCTCCTTCAAAATGTTCGCCATCGTTTTGCAAATTATCCCATATGTGCTCGATACACTCTTTATCTTTTGGTTTTAAAAACTTAAATATCTTCTTACCCGTGATATTTGTACCTGAATAACCCAATTTATTATAAAACCGCTCGTTCGCGAACAACAAGTTTTTGTCCAAATCAAATTCCGCTCGTAATAACGAGTGGTTTACTGTATCAGTAAATGTAATAAATTTTTCTGTCTGCCTGGCTGTTTCTTCTTTTGCTGTTTGTAATTCTTCCATATTCTGCCGCATCTCTTCTTCATTCTGAGACAACTCTTCGGCCTGTTTTCTTGATTCACTAAGCAGCCTGGAGGTTTTTTCATTGGCTTTCACGTTGGCCAATGTAGAAGTTATATTATTGGCAATTCGTTCTACAAACGCGATTTGATGCCTGGGTATCTCTTTAAACGAAGCTAACTCAAGAACGCCATGTACTTCCTCTTCTATTTTTAACGGTACTATTAAAACAACATGCGGTGTTGCTTTGCCAAGTCCCGAAGTTATATTCACGTATGTCTCGGGCACGTTGTTCATATAAATTGTTTCTTTTTCAATCGCACATGTGCCAATAAGGCCTTCTCCCCATTCTACCCTACTGTCAGGATATTTTTCACGCTCGTATGCATAACAACCTGTCATCTCAAAATATTTATTCTCAGTCCCCTCGTGTATATTTTCTTCTTCAGCTAATAAAAAAAAGGCTCCCTGGTTTGCCCCCAGGTATTCAACTAATTTACTTATTACATTGAACGAGAGTGCTTTTAAATTATCATTATTATTCCTGAGTATATCACTAAATTTGGCAATCCCTTCATTGATCCAGGTTCTTTGTAAATCTTCACGTTTATGCTTTTTTTCCTCTTCTTCTTTTCTTTGCAGATTATTTTTTAATTCTGTTAATGATTGTCCTATATCATCATTTTCTTCATCGAATTCATAATCAATGTCGGTTTCATTATTTTTAAGTTTATCTATAAAAACTTGTATATTATTGAACTTTTGTTTTAATGAGGCGGTTGTACTGGCAAGTTCATTGACCCGGGTTGTAAAAAACCTGCATGACCAATAACCATATAAAGCTAACAGTACCGGTGAAGCATACAAGAGAATATATGCAAAACTGGAACCATGTAAGCTCATTAATTCATAAAAGCCAATATTCTGGTACACGAGGTCAACTAAAACGGTAATGATAAGTAGGCATATACCAATACAAAATCCTCCTGCTGTAAAGTATACTGTATAAAAAGCGGATGTACGCTCATGCTTCATGAACATAATTTTTAATAAACAAAAGGGATTTACCTTGTAAAGATAATAAAAAAAATATGTACACTATATTGTATTTATTTAATGAAAAACATTATTTCAGGCAATTGTACAAAATAGTTAATACAAATATGTTATTTAGTGCCTGTCTATAAAGTCAAGTGTTTGGATCATAATGTTCGTAATCGAGGCTAGTGTCATGTCACACCTGATATAACGCCCCAAGTTTCGATCTTATTC
>CAYPTK010000293.1:0-2751 GCA_964413555.1 uncultured Bacteroidales bacterium
AGCCTCGTTATCGAACATTATGATCCAAACTCTAATTAGCTTCGATTCACCATAGCTATGCTATGCCTCATCTCAGCAAATCCTTGTTTTATCGTATTTTTAATGCTCATTACGAAGTTCTAATACATGATTTGGGTTTTAACCCGTGTCATGAATAATGTAAAAAAACAAAATACCAAATAATTTACGATATTTGCTCCTTAAAATTATAAAAAAAACACGAGAAAAATCATGCCAGTAAAAATTATAAGCTATAATGTCAACGGCATCAGGGCTGCACGAAAAAAAGGATTCAATGAATGGTTGCAAGCCGAAGCACCGGATATTATCGGGCTCCAGGAAGTTAAAATACAAGAAGGACAGGTTGACCCGTCAGTTTATGAAGAAATGGGGTATTATCATTATTGGCATTATGCCGTGAAAAAGGGATATAGCGGCCTGGGATTACTGAGCCGTGAAAAACCATGCAATGTTATTCACGGGTTTGATCATGAAAAATATGATATGGAAGGCAGGTTGATCCGGGCTGATTATGGAGACATGACACTGCTGAACGTGTATATACCGTCAGGGACTACAGGAGAGGTGAGGCAGGCATTTAAGATGGAGTTTTTAGCAGATTTTTTGATGTATATCCGGCAATTAAAACAAGAGCGGGAAAAAATCATAATAATGGGGGATTTTAATATTTGTCATAAGCCCATTGATATCAATCATCCGGAAAAACATCAGAAAAGCTCCGGTTTTTTGCCCGAAGAACGTGCCTGGATGGATGATTTTATGAATGAAGGATTCATTGATACATTCAGGCAATTTAATCAAGAACCAGGGCATTATTCATGGTGGAGTTACAGGGCCAATGCAAGGGTGAAAAACCTGGGATGGCGATTGGATTATCATATGATAACCCCATCACTATCTTCTTCTTTGGTTCATGCAGAAATTCTTTCTGATGTTTATCATTCAGACCATTGCCCGGTGAAAATTGTCATGGAACGGGTGGGATAAAGAGAGGGCTGAGAAGACAGGGGAGGGGAAGGCATTCTTTGCCCGTTATGCAGGGTGAGGCCAATCCTATCGCTCTTCGTGAAGCATCGTGAATTTATCACTGTATAATTTGTTTCGCGAGATAAAACAAAGGTACCCGAGCTTAAACAGGGCAAAAACGTTTAAGGAAGGCCGAGAAGAACAAAGTTGTCCTAATATCAACGGGGCAAAGGACTTATATAGAAATGACACCAGCTTTGTCATGTTCACTCGCCGAACGTTGTTAAATGTTTTCAATAATCGTACATCTTCAATTAAAACCTCTTTGAAATGATATTGATTCGTTATATAAATCAAATTTCGAATGGAAGATTTGGTTTTTTGGATAAACACGGTGCTGCTTTCAAGTTGTTGATGAATCACCGGGTTATTGATGTGTTTAACAGGGATGCCTTCAAGTTTAAGCTCACACCCGTAAACGGTATCTTCATGCCCGTATGTTAAAATGTTCTCATCAAACCGGATCTTTTTCAGGATGTCCTTATGGATCATAAAATTATGTGTCATGAAGGATTTGTAAGGGTCGGCATTTCGAATGTCAACGGGTTTGGATTCTTGTTTACTCCCGTACTCCCAATGCAATTTATATTCAGGAGAAGGCGGTTCCGGGGGATAAATCCTGCCACCGCATATTACTTCCTTATGGCCTGCCTCGCTGATATATTTTGCCAGGAATGTATCTGATGGAATCCCGGAATCACAATCTAAAAATAAAAGATAATCATGTTGGGCGTATTTTAAAAATGAATTCCGGATGGCTGCACGGCCTATGTTTTGATTTAATTCTATGTACTTGATGCCCGTGTCGGTTGCCACGTTCCGGTTTCGTTCTTTAACAGGTAAATCATTCGAAGCATCGTCAATGACAATGATTTCACAATCTGCATGCAATGATTTGATTTGAATGTTCAATGCATTCACCAACATGTCTATCGTGTAATTATATACAGGAATACAGATCGATATCATCTTTTAAATTTATTTAATGTTCGTCCATAATGTCAAGTATTTGCTCTCTAAAGTAGAGTGGTTGCATCATCACGCGCGAGAACGAGTATAACGAAGCCCGAGAACACGTGGTTTGGGACACGCGGAACAAAATTCGCGTACATGACGAACCAACAAATAGCAAATCTATAAATTATTCATTTAATAAAGGATTATTTTTTGAAATAAAATACCTTGTAAATTTATTTTTTTGAAAAAGATTTTGTAATATTGCACTTTTGAAAAAATAAAGTATTATCGTCATGGATTTAATGAAAGCAGTAGAAAACGAATTTACGATACAAAAAGAATTACCGGTATTTTCTGCAGGAGATACAGTCACGGTATATTATACAATTAAAGAAGGAAATAAAGAAAGAACCCAGTTATTCAGAGGTGTAGTCTTGAAGCGAAATAATGCCGGCATTAACAGCACGTTCACGGTAAGGAAAATGTCTGGAAATGTAGGCGTGGAAAGGGTTTTTCCTGTTAATTCTCCTATTCTTCAGAAAATTGATGTAAATAAAAGAGGGCTTGTCAGAAAGTCAAAAATATATTATTTCCGTGAATTACGCGGTAAAAAAGCCAAGATCAAAGAAAAAATTTCTTAGTATAATCAAATTATTAAGATACAAAAGCTCCATGGAAATCCCGTGGAGCTTTTTTTAACCCGAAAAATTCACCGCGAAACGATAAAGATCGATATAAAACACTATT
>CAYPTK010000294.1:0-2751 GCA_964413555.1 uncultured Bacteroidales bacterium
TTATGCTGCTGTGTGTATAAGATAAATTCATACCAGAAGTGGAATCGGCCCCATAGGTATGAATGAGGCCCCCGTCATTCATTGTTAACAACCCGTTTTTTACAATATTTTTTTCAAAAATATTGTTATATCCATCCATACGTACCGACATGTAACCAGTACTATCAACTAGGTTGTTTCTTATCAGGTTGTTATTTGATACCTCCTCTGGTGGTAGTCCCAATATTTCAAGATTTTCCACAGATATGCCAATGGCACCATTGGTGCCATCAATGCCATACCCGGCAATTAGTCCAATTCGCTTCATTTTATTGTTTTCAATGATACTGTGCCCGGGCGCTTTTAACCGGATGGCCGTACCTGTTATGTCCGAGATACGGTTGTTCGTGATCATGATACTATCGCACCCCTTCTCAGCAGAAAATCCTGTTTTGATAATATTGAATATATCGCAATTATTAACTGTAATGTTTTTATTATTTCCTTTGGCATGAATCCCAAATTCAATGAATCCGTCTAATGCAATCCCTTCTATATGTATGTTAGCGATTCCGTTTTCAATGATAATCCCGTTTTCTATTACACCTCCCTGCAAGCGCGAATTTTTTTTATATCGAGAAGAGATAAAGTATACCTTCTTTTCTTTATCAGACCGGTAGCTTTCATGGTCAGCATCAAGGAATGCTTTTTGGTTGTCAAGATAATAACCAAATCCTTTTTTGCATGTATAATAATTAAAGGATGTGTTGTAAAGAATGGAGTCGAAAAAAATCCTTGACTCTTTAAAGTCAACGGCTTTCCGGTATTCGTAACTCCAGTTTGTAGTACGAATTCTAACATTAGATCCAATAACTTCATCCTTACTTAATTTTAGGTCTGCATCAATCAAATGATCTTTTCCGCCACCATCCATGGTGAAAAATCCTTTATTGGGTTCACGGGCAATGATCAATAAATCACCGTCCAGAAAAAAATATTCTGTATCATATTTGCATGGAGCTACATAGAGATTATTGCCCAGGCTTTTGATGCCGGTAATATGTTTTGAGCCAGAAAGCACAGCTTTTTTATCCCCTCCATAAGTGGTAAAGATAATCGGATCATTGAGTTCTCCGGAATATTTTAAATGAATAGTCCCGGTAAACCTGTCCCCGGATTTAAAAAATACCCTGTCACCCGGGTTCAACTTCATACCATTTAGTTTGTTGATGGATTGAAAACTGGTATTTGGCGACAATCCATCTGCATTATCACTACCATTGTTCGAAATATAATAATCTTTGGCATGCCCATTTGATATTAACCCCGCGATCAAAATTAATAAAAAAGCTCTTTTGAATGAATTATTTAATCTATTTCTTTTCATCCGTTTATTTTTTTGAATTATAATAGTTTTTTAAAACGTAAAAGGCCTTTTTTTTATTGCCGTTTTCTGCAACGACTCCTTTTCTGTTCCATCCATCCTGAATATTCATCAAATTTCTCTTGGGCGATCTGAAATCTGCTAATATCCAGGGAGACATGCCCCTGAATTGAGGTATTTTTTCAAGCATTTTAACCGTTTCTTTATATAATTTTTCCTGGTATTCTTCAGACCATCTGGTATTGCTGTCAGCATAAAAACCGCCCAAAGCACCTCCTCCGCATTCAGATATAAAAACAGGCTTTTCCTGTTTTATATCCCATGTTAGTTCAGCACACTTTTCATGGGTGCCATCATACCATCCAATGTATTGGTTGAAACTGACAATGTCCATAATCTCAGCCATCGGATCATCAATCGTGTAATGGTTAGGCTTCCCTTCTATTAAAGATACTTCTAATGCTGAGCTTACCAGCCTTGTATCATCAATGGATTTGGCCGTGTTTACCAGGTCAGTTAAAAATTTGTTGCGCTCTTCACCAACCGGTGTTTCGTTGGCCATTGACCATATAATAACACCTGCCCTGTTTTTATCCCTGTGTATTAACTCTTTCATCATTTCTACAGCCCTGTTATAGGTCGGTTTGTGGTTAAACAAGACGTTCCAGTAAACCGGATCTTCATCCCAAATCATAAATCCCATTTCTTCTGCCAACCTGACCATGTATTCATTATGCGGATAATGAGCCAGCCGCACAAAATTACATCCCAGTTCTTTTGCCCAATTGAGCATCAATTGAGCATCTTCTTTACAATAATTGCGGTTAGCCCTCATGGGATTTTCTTCATGAATGCTGATCCCTCTTAAAAATTGAGGTTTCCCGTTCAACAGAATCTCTGTACCTTTTACTTCTATAGTCCGAAAACCGATTTTGTCATGAATTATTTCATCTCCGTTGATCAGTTCAACATCATATAATTTAGGGTTCTCAGGGCACCAGTATACGATATTGTCATTCTCTATTTCAAAGTCAACCATCTCATTGGATGAGATGGTGTATAATTCATTGATTTTAAGTTCCGGAATGTATAAGGTTATTTCTTTGTTTTCCTATGCATTTCCATTTAATATAATAAATCCGGAAATTACTTTATTTTCACTCTTTTTCAATTGAATCTTATAATCTTCAATGTAATTGGCAGGTGTTTCAATGATATCCACATCCCGGGTTATCCCTCCATAATTCCACCAGTCAGCATTTAAAGCCGGGACATTGGTTTTTTTACGTCTGGCATCAACCCTTACAATGATAAAATTATCTTTCTCTTTTACATGTTCGGTAATTTCAAAATAAAACGGTGTGAATCCACCTTCATGAAATCCAACT
>CAYPTK010000295.1:0-2719 GCA_964413555.1 uncultured Bacteroidales bacterium
TTTCACCGGGTTAATTGAACCATAGTGGAATTGCCCGGTGAAATAATTTCAAATGCTTTGGTGTTTTATTTTGAGTTTTTTATTCATTAATTTTTTCTGGGAAGATTTATAAGTTTGTACAAACATCATTTGAAATTACGATTTGACCTTTTTATTTTTATCAGTTTTGCTTATGATAAGAGTACCATTGTTTTAATATGAGAACATATCAAATCGTATTTCACCGGGTTAATTGAACCATAGTGGAATTGCCCGGTGAAATAATTTCAAATGTTTTGGTGTTGTATTTTGAGTTTTGTGTTTCATTATTTTTTCTGATAAGATTTAGCGGGAGATAATAATTTTCTTAATTATTTGTTGAGCATCCAAACTTAACGTCATAAAATAGGTTCCATCCGGAAGACCCGAAAGGTCAATTTTACCTGTTTTCTTAATATCCAGGTTTGTTTCATATACTTTATTTCCTAAAATATTTCCAACAGAAATCCTTACATCAGAAGTATGAATGTTTTCAATATCACGTATGAAAATAGTTCCTTTTGTTGGAACAGGATATACAGCAAGAGATTGATTACTCAACTCATCCATCCTGGTATTTGATGTAGAGAAATTCCAGCTTATACTATCATTTCCTACATTATCTGTATTTTTAACCGTGCCTGGCGGAACGAATACCACGTAATCTTTTTGATCTGTAAAGTCTTCATGGTCAATATACAGGATGTTGTTGATGGTATCTACAGATGCCACGACTCCATTGACCTGCTGGTTATTTTGATCTTTAATGGTGACCCCGCCAAGATTACCGGCCCATATATCCTGGTTGAATTCCGCGCGGACCTCAACGTCATGTTCAATCCCACCGGATCCATTTGCAGGATTGTATAATATTATTGCCGGCGCTATTAGTTTAACTTCAAAATTATTTATTTCATTGCATCCATTATCATCCGTGACCGTGAGTGTATATGTATTCCGTGTTAAACTACCAATTGTACTTTGTGTCCCGCCATTACTCCACGTGTAACTGTAAGGGGTGATACCCCCGCTTGTTGTAACTTCAATAAATCCATTTGCACATGTTAAACAACTGGCCGGGTACACCTGGCCGGTTACGACCAATGAAGAAGGTACTTCAACTTGATATTGTTCTGAAATAGAGCAACCTTCTACATCTTCGACTGTCAGGGAATATGTGCCTGGAGATAAATCTGCAATATGATCATTCGTGGAATCAGTACTCCATTTGTATGTATAAGGTTTAACACCACCGGTTACACTGTCCAGCCATATTTCACCATTATTATTTCCTGTACATGATACGTCTTTAATTGAATGATAAATCTTGAATGAATCGGGTTCCCATATTGAGAAATTTTGAATATGTTCACCGCTTCCCATATCCGTGATCGTTACAGTGTAAATTCCTTCTTCTAAATCGTGTAAATCTTGCGTGGTTGCACCTGTATTCCAATTATAGGTATAGGGTGGGGTACCACCGGTGACAGTCAGGATGTCTATCATTCCATTTTGATCTCCGAAACAAGAAATGTGATTCCGTGTATAATCTTGTATATATATTGGAGGAGACATGCCAAAAACTTCAAATGAATCTATTGCAAAACAATAATTTGCATCTGTTACTGTAGCGTAATAAACACCTTCAGGAACATACATCAGGTTTTGATTTGTGTCTCCCGTATTCCATTCATATGAATAAGGCATAACACCTCCCTGTACAGACAAATGGATTTCACCATTGGATCCATTTACAACGGATACATGTAAAATTGAATCTTCTATCACGATAGGATCCGGTGGAGTAATGGTGAAATATTTTGTATTGGTACACGTATTTGCATCTGTTATTATGAATTGATAATCACCTGTTGAGAGATTGTCTAAATAATATGGATCGGTGTTGATATTGTATATCGTGTCAACCGGTGTAGAATTCAGGGTATAAATCATATCATAAGGTGGTGTTCCTGCTGTAAAATCTATACTGATCCTGAAACTGTCCATCTGGCAAACGGTATCTGTATTGCTCACGACAGAAATATCTGCATCAGGAAGAATGCAGAAAGAAATGTTAACAAGGGTTGAATCTGTATTCGTACATCCATTTGCATCTGTTATTGTTACAAGATATACACCACTATCGGCTAATGAAGCAGACGGGATAACCGGGTTTTGCATGGTAGATGAAAAGGTATTTGGCCCTGTCCATGACCAACCAGTTGCTTCACCACCTGTTTCTGTCAGCTTAAGGGTATCTCCTGACGGAATCGGGCTATTGCTCCCGGCAATAACATTGGGTTTGGGGTGAACTGTAACAACAACACTGTCAACATTTGTACAACCGTGAGCATTCGTGATTGTTACATGATACGTGCCGTTATCGGCTAATGTAGTTGAGAGAATTGTAGGATTTTGTTCATTTGATGTAAAACTATTGGGCCCGGTCCATGACCAGCTGTCTGCATCTCCTCCTGATTCTGTCAGGGAAAGGCTGTTGCCTGAACAAACCGGGCTATTGCTTCCTGTTGTGACTGAAGGGAGAGAAGCCGGTTCAGTGATCGTGTATGTTGCTGAATCACTACAACCGGCAGCATCTTCAACAACTACTTTATAATCACCTGCAGTCAACCCTGTCTGATCTTCATTGCCTGGTATCAATCCGGAGCCATTTGTTGTAGACCATGTGAATGTATATGGT
>CAYPTK010000296.1:0-2710 GCA_964413555.1 uncultured Bacteroidales bacterium
GTTCAGGGTGATGGACAAACCGGGCCGTTTATACCGCCACCAGGTGACAAACATGGCCGTCACCGCACCGGCGGCAGCTGCCAGGTTCGTGGTAATAAAAATGTGGGCAATGGCCGATGCGTTATCTTCCCCTGCCGCTGCAAGCTGCGAGCCGGGGTTGAACCCGAACCAGCCAAACCAAAGGATAAATACACCAAGAGCAGCCAGTGTTAAGTTGTGCCCCGGGATGGCCATCGGCTTTTTGTTGACGTATTTGCCAATCCTCGGGCCTAAGGTGGCAGCGCCAATCAGTCCTACCCATGCCCCTACAGAGTGTACAACAGTAGAGCCGGCAAAGTCGTGGAACCCTATGTCAGACAGCCATCCGCCTCCCCATACCCAATGGCCGGAGATGGGATAAATAATAAGCGTGATGACAATACTGAAAATAATATATGCACTGAATTTAGTACGTTCTGCCATAGCTCCCGATACAATGGTTGCTGCCGTGGCAGCAAATACTGTCTGGAACATCAGGCTGGCTTTGTCTGGTATGCCGTTTATTGCATCGCTGCTGAAAAATAGTGCAGGCATTCCCATAAATCCACCAATGTCTTCTCCATACATGATGGTATAACCGACAAGCCAGAATACCAATGATCCAAAGGAGAAGTCCATGAGGTTCTTCATCAGGATGTTTGCCGAGTTTTTTGCCCGTGTAAACCCGGCTTCTACCATTGCAAAGCCTGGTTGCATAAACATTACCAATACGGCTGCAATAAGCACCCATATAGTATCAAGTGAAGTAGCCAACTCACCTATGTTACTGGCTACACTTTCTAATTTTATTGCTTCTTCCATGATTATTTTATGTTTTAAAATTCTATAATTAATAATTGTTGAATACCAGGGTTATTCTTGTTCCCCTTTGATAAAAAGAGCCTCATCCCCATGTTCACCGGTTCTTATCCTGTAAGCATCAATACAATCTGAGACAAATATTTTCCCGTCACCGATTTCACCCGTGCTTGCTGTCTTGATAATAGTGTCTATGGTGGATTGAAGTAATTTATCCCGTACATAGATGGAGATTAAAATCCGTTCTATTGTACTGGTGTCATATTTTACACCCCTGTATATTCTTTCCTGGCGTGCTTTGCCAACTCCTCTTACTTCCCAGTAAGAAAAGAAGTCAATCCCATTTTCATGAAGAGCTGATTTGATCTCTTCATATTTGGTTTTCCGTATGATTGCTTCAATTTTTTTCATGTTGATAAAATTTTAATGTTTACTACTAATTAGTGTTTGTCTATAATATCAGTTTCCAGGTTATAAAGTCCGAATTCGAGGCTCGCGAAGATGGAAAAATAAGGAGTTTACTCGCGTAAATGGATTGTTATTCCTTCGAGCGTAATGAAGAAGTCGGACTTTATAGACGGACACTATTTAAAATGATAATCCAAAGACAATGTGTACCTGCTCAAGGTCCGGGTTCACGATGAACGCACCACTCACGGGAATCGTGAATTCATCTGACACCTTCAGGTCTTTGGATGTTGAGATGCCAACGTTACATACATTAAATTCACCGTCTGACGTGTATACTTCGTTTCCGCCACCAACAAATACAGAGGCATTTTCAAAGGCATATCCCAACTCGAAATATAAATCATCGTCACCGTTGAGAAACATGTAGTTTGCTGATATGCTAAAGCTTTCATATTCATACCCCACGTTGGCTTCAAATGCATGTGCATTGTCATAATCAAAATAGGCACCGCTTCGTATAGGAAAGATAGTCGCCCCGTCAAATAGTAATGATTCGCCCGGGAAATAATAGTCGGTTACACCTATAGATAATCCGAATTCAAAAGAATATCCTGCATAAATATCCGCTTCAAGTGCACCAGTGTTTGAGCTTAGGCCGTAACTGCCCCATGTTCCAATGCTAAACCCCCCGGTAGCAAACTCGATGCCGGGTTGGATGCAGGGAGTGTTCCCGAAATCGACACCTCTCCATACATACCTGCTCACCAGGTCTGCCCCGACACTTATTGAAGACGTTTCTTCTTCTGTTGCTTCTTCTTGTGCATTTATAGTGGCTGTTAAACCAATAAAAAATAAAATTGATATCGTGATATTAAAAATTGTTGTTTTCATTTTGTTTATGTTTTTGATTATTTATTAAATCATTAATTGTTTATGAATTGTGAATTGAATGTTGATTGTTTGTTTTGATTGTTTAGAAACTGCCATTTCTGATAAATATTAATGACAGCATTCTTGTTTAAGGTCTCTTTTCCGGCATTCAAGGATTGCCAGAACGCGAACACGAAAGGCTTTTTAATACGCCCCGCCTGACTTAGTAAAATTCTTTTCATGGCATTAAAAATTTAAATGATTAAATAAATATGATACAAATATATGTCAAAATAATTTAACCCCCAAATAAAATGGGGTAAAAATCATAAAAAAATGTAAAATAATTCAAATACCCCCAAAATATATGGGGTGCAAATCAAATAAAATAATCAAAATAAATTACAAACCCTAATTTAATACGGGTGCCGTGTTTTTTTAAAACCATGAAATATAAAATCTCGAAATGACAGGTTAAATACACTGACTTTAGAGACAGGTTGCGCCAAGCGAATCCCGTGAAAAGGGGATTAGAACAGTTCTTTGAAACTTTTCATCAGAAACCAGCAGGTAACCAATCCTGCCCGGGAAA
>CAYPTK010000297.1:0-2670 GCA_964413555.1 uncultured Bacteroidales bacterium
AGGTACCATAGATAAAGAAAATTTAAATAAATATTACATTAAAGAAATAAGCAATGAAAACAATTAATATATTTTTAGCAGTAATAGGCATTTGCGTGTTATTTTCTAATTGCACGGGTGTTAAATCCACTTCAAGTGGAATAAAAAGTGAAGCATACGTCGTTCTTATTGGAAATAAATCAACATATAATGATGTTAAACTCCAGATAGACGATAACGAACCCATTGAAGCCGAGGTCACGAAAGAATCCAAACGGCCTAAGGGAAACCTATATGCTATTTCTACAGGAAAACACGTGATCAGGGTTTTCAATGGAGATGAATTAATATATCAAAAACAGATTTTTGTATCAAGTCAGGAAACCAAAAAAATTATTTTACAATGAAAAAAATATGGTTATTTATACCAATTGCACTTTTAATATTCGCTTCTTGCACTATTGAAAAACCTTTGTACAGTTGGTATCAATATGAGAAAGCTACATATTCTTATATTAAAAAGACAGAAGAAACCGATGTAGAGAAGTTACTAGAAGTGTATCAAGACATTATAGACAATCAAAGAGGGTCCAGGAAGGTTCCACCTCCAGGAATATGTGCTGATTATGGCTTTTTGTTATTGCAAAATAACAAACAGCAAGAAGGCTTAGCACTTCTAAAAAAAGAGGTCGAATATTATCCTGAATCTAAAATATTTGTAGATAGAATCGTAAAAATGTTAGAACAATGAAAAAAATAATATGTATTTTAACAATAGCAACTGTTTTAACTACAAGTTGCTCAGTCAATAAAGTAAAAAAATCCGAGGCATACAGTGGGGTTTATAAAGAAAAACCATTAGTGGTTTTATTAATGCCTCCTATCAACAGGAGTACGAATGTAGAAGCAAAAGAGCTTTTTCTGAGTACACTCAACATGCCATTTGCAGAACAAGGCTATTATGTATTGCCGCCCTTTCTTACAACTGAAATATTAAAAAGGGAGAGCGCTTATGATTCAGAATTGTTTCTGGATAATGAACTTGCTAAATTTGGAGAGGTATTTGGTGCCGATGTCGTGTTATTCACGGTCATCCACCGGTGGGATAAATCTTCATTAGCATCCAACGTGTATGTTGAAGTGGAGTATATCTTAAAATCAACAAAAACCAACCAGGTAATTTTTAAACGGAAAGGTGACATCACGTATGATGCTTCCGTGAATACCGGGGGTAGTGGTTTAGCCGGCCTGGCCGCGAATATGCTGGTTTCTGCTATTAATACAGGACTTACTAAATACACGGATGTAGCAAAATCCTGCAATTATTACACGATACAGGATCTGCCAAAAGGAAAATATCATCCCGAGTGCGGTGCAGACACTGCTGAATATGCAGGGCCTGAAAACTTTAAAAAAAGGCTCAGCGCTCAATAAATATTAATTGTACATTGCTTATTAATTCGTGGGTGTCTAAAAAGTCAATATTCTTTTTTGACACCCACTTTTTTTTCGTGATTTGGAATCAGGTGAAAAGAGCCTTGACAAGTTCTTTGATACGCGCGTGATGATAAACAGAAAAAGAAAGGTATAAAGGATATAGAGGGTGAGGATACAAGGGTAAACACACCCTTGTATCCTCACCCTCTATACCTCTTGTAATACCTGTAAAAAATATTTTGCCTTAAGTGACAAAAAAATAAACATATGAATAAAATATCTTTTCGCGTTATGTTTAATTCCAATTCATTACCACGAAATTTAAATTAAGACAAATACTTAATACATTTTGAATTTTGGCCACCGGATTAGAAAATATATTGATGAATGCATACAAAGAGGAAATGATTGCATATTTGCATGCTCATCCTGAAGACTTTAACGAAGCAATTCAATTGGCCGTTTCTGATAAACCCCGTTATTCATGGCGTGCAGCCTGGTTATTGTGGAGTTGCATGAAAGTAAATGATGACCGGGTGCATAAATATATTAAACAAATTGTCAATGCACTTGTAATGAAAGAGGATAATCACCAGCGTGAACTGATGAAGATATTGCTGAATATGGATTTGGACGAAGATTCTGAAGGCCGGTTATTTGATCATTGTATGACGATTTGGGAATCCGTCAATAAACAGCCATCAGCGAGGGTAACTGCATTTAAATTTATTCTTAAAATATTCAACAAGCATCCTGAACTATTTGATGAAATTGAATTTTTCACGCGGGATCATTACCTGGAAACACTGTCTCCCGGAATAAAACGATCAGTTTTAAGAATGATAAATGAAATGAAACGGGCACGAGATTAATCCAAACACTAAATAAAAATGTTATAAATTTTGGTTATGCAATTTATTGGAAAAAGCACTATTTGAATCAGGAATTCAAAAAACATAATTCACTTATTCTCTTTGGACAAAGAAGTCAGTATGATCATTGAAGTGCATTATCAAACTATTCCGGATACTCAGAATTAACTTCCCCTGATACTATGCACGAACTGTTGAATGGCCTGGCTTAAATCATCCGCTTCATTAAGTGCTTTTATGAATGCACTCCCAATGATAGCCCCCTGGGCGTATTTGCAGACTTTTTTAAATGTTTTATGATTGGAAATACCAAAACCCACCATCAAAGGAAGCCCTGTTTGCATGTCGAGTACACGTTTAAAATACTCTTCCTGTTCAGGAT
>CAYPTK010000298.1:0-2528 GCA_964413555.1 uncultured Bacteroidales bacterium
AGGAAGAATGACTGTACCGGGGTTAGCGGACATTATGGACAAACACTAATTATTTTCAAATTTCTCAACTCCTTCATCCAAAAAATCAATAAAGGCGTTAATGCTTAATGTATAATTCGAAGAAGAAAGCATTTCGCCCCGTGGATTGATGATTACAAAAAAGGGCTGGGTATTGGCATTAAAATTCGCGATTTGAATGTCCAGTGCTTTTTTGCCGATTGTTTTTTTGATCTTCCCGTCATCTTTTGAGACCACCCATTCGTCTTCAGGAAGTTTCGTGCGGTCGTCCACGTATAAAGATACGAGCACGTATTGTTTTTTTAATTTTTCAAGGACGCGCGGGTCAGATAATACTTTGCTTTCCATTTCTTTGCATTTACTGCAAAAATGGCCTTTAAAGATAATCAACAGGGGCTTATCATGTTTTCGGGCACATGCCAGTCCCTGTTGATAATCGAAATATCCTTTCAGTCCGTGTGGTGAATGCAATATGTCATCGTATTTGGCATCTCCACAGAATGTTGGATGCGCTTCATCTGTATAAACAGGGGACGGACGAGTGTTTTTTGTCAGATCAAATCCTGATATTGATTTTGGTGGCAACACGGTGGATAAATTTTTTAACGGTGCACCAAATAAGCCGGGAATCAGGTATACCACGAAGGTAAAGGTGATGATAGCCAGGATAAGGCGCAACGTGTTTATTTTAGATGTCTCTGCATCATGTTTCATCCTGATTTTGCCCAACAGGTAGAGTCCCATGAGTGTGAAAATACTGATCCATGCCGCGAGATATACATTTCTGTTCAAAAGCTGAAGGTGATAGCTTTGATCAATATTATTCAGGAATACAAGCGATAGTGCCAGGAGTATAAAACCGAATACAACTTTAACAGAGTTGAGCCAGCCGCCTGATTTTGGTAATGTTTTTAAGGCAGAAGGAAATAATGAAAGGAGGAAAAAGGGCAATGCAAACCCCAGGGAATATCCCAGCATTCCAATGACAGGTTTTACTGCCAATCCGCCTGCTGATTTGATAAGAATAGCACCAATGATGGGGCCTGTACACGAAAATGAAACAAGCACCAAAGTAACAGCCATAAAGAAAGCGCCAACTATGCCACCTTTGTCTGCTTTTTTATCCGTTTTGTTCACGATATTCCCGGGCATCACGATTTCAAACACACCAAAGAACCATAACGTGAAAAAGATAAATAAGATAAAGAAAAGGATATTCGGAATCCAGTGACTGCTTATTTGTTTTGTGAAATCAGCACCCAGGCTCGTAAGTGAGACCAACAGGCCAATGCCTATAAAGATAAGGATGATTGAAAAACTGAATACAAATGAAGAAAACACGGATTTTATCCTGCTTTCATTGCTTCGCATGAAAAAAGATATGGTCATGGGAATCATCGGGAATACACAAGGTGTTATTATCCCGCCTAATCCACCCAGTAATGAAAGCAAAAAGAATATCCATAATGATCTTTCCTCGGGTTTTTTTTCCTGTTCAGCAGTAGCAATGGTTAGAGGTTCTTTTTTTACTGTATCATTTTTTTGTCCGCTACCAGTGTCTTTGTTGGTATTTAGATTAAGCTCTATCTGGCTTTCTGATAACTGAACTGATTGGTTTTCTTTTTCAGAAGTACCTGGACTTGTTTTTTCCCGGGAACTTTTTTTGTTGAACTGTACTGAGAATTCTTCCTGTGCCGGGGGAATACATGTTTTGTCATCACAACACATGAATTCTATAAATCCTGTAATTTTAGAAGGGACAGCATCAAGTGTTGTCAATGTTTGGGTGAATGTCACGGTATGATCATAAAACGGGAGTTTTATTCCAAAATTAGGGTCATACACGCTTTCAGGGGGATGATCAGGAACAAGAGAACCGATGGATTTGAATAATGTTGTGTCATCATAAAAGACAGTCGTGGGCACAGGCCCTTCTCCAACAATCTCTGACCCGTATAAATGCCAGTTTTTGTCTATTTGGGCTTTAAAATTCATCCTGATCGTCTGTTGGTTGATTTGTTTGCCGGTGATCTGCCATTTCACGGGATTTAACACGTCTGCATTTGCAAATGCCAAACATGCTATAAATATTAAAAAGGACAGGATATATTTTCTTTTCTGCATTTTGTTTTTTTTAACAGGGTTCAACCCAAAATATGCATTAGAAAATCTATTACACATTAAAACTACTTCAAAACAAGGCATTGCATTGTTTTATCGTATTTTTAATGCTCATTACGAAGTTCTAATACATAATTTGGGTTCAATAATATCTCCAAATATAAAAATTCTATTGAAAAAATAAACGATAAGAGGGTGGATAAATTGTTTTTTAAATCATAAGATATTCGTGGTATTGTTGGTTTCGTTACGCGATGAAGGGGACATCGGGGGGCGGGCCCGCGGGATTAACTTCATGATCATTTCGGGTTACATTAACAGGGGTGATTCAAGCATGTTATTATGTTTTATGAAGCACGATCCATTATTCCACTGTTACTTTTTGTTTT